>NZ_JBHWEB010000104.1:0-32461 GCF_042734395.1 Amycolatopsis sp. NPDC059657
GGCGCCCCGGGGTCCCCCCCCCCCGGGCCCCAACACATCCCCCGCGGCCTTCGGCTCGGGGTCGTGTGTGTTACGGCCGGTTCCAACCGGCCGTACCACTCACGATCCCCGTCAGGGGCGGGCGAGGGATTCGACCCGGGCGTGCAGGTGCGGGAAGTGGGCCTCCTGCTCGGGTTTCATGAGGACGCTGCGCAGGATTCGGGTCGCGTCGGCGTCGGGTGTGATGGACGGGTGGCGCGCGGCCATCGCCGCCGCCGAGACGCGCAGGGTGCTCAGGAAGACCGGGTCCTCGCCGGTCATGCCCTCGTGCATGACGCGGTCCGAGACCGGGTCGATGTCGGAAAGCCTTGAGCCGGAAGGGAAGTAGCTCACGATGTCCAACGACGGGCGTTGGTACAGCGTCAGCACCGAGGACGACTCGATCAGGTCAGCCCAGCCGCGAGCCGCCCGGATCCCGGCCGCCAGCGAGCGACCGAGGCCGTCGGGCGTCGGCGGCAGCAGACGGAAAGTCAGCCACAGAGCCGCCGCCGCTGCTCCGGCACGCGAGCACTCGAGGCTGATCTCGCCCAGATGCAGGTCGTCCGACGTGAAATAGGTGTACGGCGAGTCGTGCAGGTAGAACCGCCCCACGGCCGGGTCCGCGAAGAGCACCGCGCCACAACCGTAAGGCTGCAGGCCGTGCTTGTGCGGGTCGACCACGACCGAGTCGCACGACGCGATCGCGCGCCACGGCTCAAGAGGCAACTCCGCGCCTGCCAGCAGGGTGAAGAAGCCGCCGTAGGCCGCGTCGACGTGGATGCGCACGCCGTAGCGCTCGCGCAAGGCCAGTGCCTCGTGGATCGGGTCGATCGCGCCGAGGCCGGTGGTGCCGGTCGTAAGTACGACGGTTCCGACTTTTCCGGTGAGCAGCAAGGTTTCCAGCGCGTCCAGGTCCATCCGGCCTTGGCCGTCGACGGGGACCTCGTAGCCTTCGACGCCGAGCACGCGCAGCATCCGCGGGTGCGTGTAGTGCGCCTCCGCGCTGTACGCGACCCCCTGGGAAGGGTGCAGTTCGCGCGCGACGAACAGCGCCTCCAGGTTCGCGATCGTGCCGCTGGTCGTCAGGTGACCGAGATGCTCGCCGAAGCCGAACATCGTGGCGAGCGCGGCGACGACCTCCTTCTCCATGGCGGACGTCGCGGGGCCGCCGTCGAGTGCGTGGTTGTTCGGGTTGATCTGCATCGCCGCCAGGTAGCCGACGATCGCGGCCGGGTGTGGCGGCTTCAGCATCTGGCCCGCGTAGCGGGGGTGGCCGTACGGATAGTTGTCGCCGAGCCTGGTGATCAGCTCGCCGAACGCCTTCCCGAAGTCGGCGTCGTCCACCGCGAGTGCCGGATGTCCTTCAAAGACACCAAAACTTGACGACCAGTCCTGAATGGACGATACGGCTTGCTCGACCCAGTGGCGCAGATCCACTTAAGACCTCCTCGGTGCGCGGATACCGCGGAACTCCCAGTCGCCGCCCAGTGCGGTCGACAGCACTTCCTCCGACGCGGACAGCTGCGCGCCCACGTCCGTTCGGACGCCCAGCGGGCCTTCGACGATGTGGTTGGTGAGAGTGCCGAGCCCCTCGACCTCGACCTCCACCACATCGCCGGGCTGCACCGGCCGTGAGTTGGCAGGCGTCCCGGACAGCAGTACGTCACCGGGGTTCAGCGTGATCGTCCGCGCGATGTCCGCGACGAGATAGTGCATGTCCCACGCCATCTCGTCGGTCGAGCCGTCCTGCACGACCGTCCCGTTGACGTACGTCCGCAGCCGCTTGCCGCGGAAGTCCCAGTCGGTGACGAGACCGGGACCGAGCGGGCACAATGTGTCGGATCCCTTGACACGCAACATCGAACCCGCGTCGGTGTCCCGGAAATCGTGCAGCCCGTAGTCGTTAGCGATGGTGTATCCGCCGATGTAGTCACCCGCCTCGCCGGGAGACACGTTCCGGCAGGTCCGACCGATCACGATGGCGACTTCGCCTTCGTAGTTCAGGTACTGGCACCCCTGTGGACGGACGACAGCGCCGCCGTGCGAGTTCAGCGCCGACGTCGGCTTGTGGAAATACGTCGGCGTCGCGGCCGGCGAGAGCTGGAACTCCTCGACCCGGCTGCGGTGGTTCAGGTGCACCGCGATCACCTTGCCCGGCACGCACGGCGGCAGGTGCACGGCGTCGGCGATCTTCACCCTGCGCCCGTCGGCGCACACCAGCTCCCCACCGTCCACAGTGCACTCGAACACCGCTCCGTCGAGCAGGATCCTGCGGTACTCAGGCATTCCAGCCACCCTCCGGCCGATCGAACCACAGATGCACCTGGCCGGTGCCGATCGAGTTCTCGTACTCGCCGTACCTCCGGCCGGGCGCCGTGCAGCGTTCCTCGCCCAGCGCGCCGACCATCATCAGGTAGTGCCCGAACCCGGCCTCCGGCTTGAACCGCCGGAACTCGGGCATCGTGCGGAGCACCTCGTCGTGCCTACCCTGCTCGAACCACTCGATGCGCCGCAAATCGGCATCACGGGCTTCCGGCGTCCGCACGTGGACCGGGTCGCTCGCTTCGTGGTCACGTAGCTCGCGTAGCGGCCAGAACCGATGCGAGAGCGCGCCGGACGCGATCAGCAGCACCTTCCGGTCAACGCGCGCGATGCCGTCCGCGAGCGCGCGCCCGAGCCGGAGATGGTCCTCCTCGTCGCCTGTCTGGCAGACGCCGATCGACATCCAGCGCTTGCCCTCGACACCGAGGTACTTCCACAGGTTGACCGTGGCGTAGTAGATCGGCAGGTACTGGTCGTCGATCGCGGTGATCCAGGTGCCGCGCTTCTCGGCGTGCGCGGCGACGGACTCGGCGAGCTCAGGATCGCCGGGGAAGTCGTACGGGATCCGCTTCATCCCGCGCGGCAGCTCCTCGGAGGTGTACAGCCCGGCGCGATGCTGCTGGGCGGTCACCACGAACTCGACCGTGGTCGCCCAGTGCGAGTCGAGCACGACGACCGTGTCGTAGTCCAGCCCGTCGAAGACCTCCGCCCGCAGCTGCCGCAGGCCGCGCACGAGCGTGGTGTCCTGCCCGTTGTTCAGGTCTCGCCGGGTCTCCTCCGGCAGCACGATCGTGGGAACGTGGGAAAGGAGCCCGGCACCGACGATTTCACCCATGTAGGAAGCCTCCCGGTGCGGTAACGGTGTTTTTCAAGTCGCAGTAGAAGTCGAAACTCCAGGTCCCGCCTTCCCGGCCGATGCCGGACTGGCGGGATCCGCCGAACGGTGCGCGCAGGTCCCGGACGAAGAAGCAGTTCACCCAGACGGTCCCCGCCACCAGTTTCCCACTCACCCGGGCCGCCTGCTCCTCATCGGACGTCACGATCACGGCAGCCAGCCCGAATTTCGTGCCGTCGGCGAGCGCGACCGCCTCCGCTTCGGAGTCGAACGTCTGCAGTGTCAGCACCGGCCCGAACACCTCTTCGGTGACGATCTCGGCGTCCGGCGCGACATCCGTGAGCAGTGTCGGCCGGTAGAAGAGCCCGCCGAGGTCGGTGTTCGGCCCGCCGCCGAGCAGCACCCGCGCGCCACCGTCCACCGCGCGCCGCACGAAACCGTCGACGCGCGCGAAGTGATCGGGGTGGATCTGCGGCCCGATGTCCGTTCCGGCGTCGCGGGGATCGCCTTGCCTGAGCCGGGAAGCCTTGTCCAGCAAGCGCTTCTGAAACTCGCCGACAACGTTGGCATGAACCAGCAGCCGGGTACCGGCCAGGCAGACCTGGCCCGCGTTGTCGTACTGCTCGACGGCCAGCTCGGCCGCCAGGTCGAGATCGGCGTCCTCGAACACGATCAGCGGTGACTTCCCGCCGAGTTCGAGACTGAGCGGCGTCAGGTTGGCCGAGGCGGCCGCCGCGATGCTGCGCGCGGTCGGCACCGAGCCGGTGAAACTGATCCGCCGCACACCCGGATGCGACACCAGTGCGGCGCCCGCTTCGTGCCCCAAACCCTGCACCACGTTGAAAACCCCAGGCGGCAGCCCGGCTTCCGCGGTGATGTCGGCGAACAGTGACGCGGTCAGCGGTGTCCACTCCGCCGGCTTGAGCACGACGGTGTTCCCAGCCGCGAGCGCGGGCGCGATCTTCCATGTCGCCAGCATCAGCGGCGCGTTCCACGGCGTGATCAACGCGCACACGCCGGCCGGGTCCCAGCTGACGTGATTACGGTGGCCGCGGGTTTCGAAGTCGGGATGGTCGAGTTCGTCAAGCAGCCAATCGGCGAAAAACCGGAAGTTATGGGCCACTCGGGGTATCACTCCGCGGCGGTGCGAGCGGATCAGCGCGCCGTTGTCGGCGGTTTCGAGCTGTGCCAGCTCCTCCAGACGCGCCTCGACACCGTCCGCGATGGCGTGCAGCAGCTCGGCTCGTTCCTTGCGTGACGTCGCAGCCCATGCCGGGAAAGCTTGCTGTGCCGCGGAAACGGCGGCGTCGATTTCGGTGGCGCCACCCTGGGAAATCTCGCCCAGCGGCACACCGTCGAGCGGGCTCCTGTCGATGAAGGTGGTGGGGGAGCCGACTCTCTCGCCACCGATCCAATGGCGGGTGTCCACCTCGGGCAGGTTCGACACGGGACTGGCCTCCATATCGTTTGGCTCCAAATAATCTATCAGATGAATAGGCGCAAGCTATTACCGAAATGCGCGATTCCGGAGTACCGTTTGCCTCCAAACAAACGCTCCGGAGGGCAGCGATGACAACGCGTACTCATGCCGAGTGGCTGGCGGCCGCTGAACGTGTCGTCCCGGTCACGGAGCACCACATTCGTGGCGCCGCCGAGCCGGGAGGCGGCGCCACTTTCACCATCCGGTCGCCACGGGACGGCAGCGAGCTGGCCAAGGTCGCCGACGCGGGCACGAAAGAGGTCGACCTCGCGGTCGAAGCCGCGCGCTACGCGTTCGACCGCGGCCCATGGCCACGCCTCGCGCCGATCGAGCGCGGCCGTGCGCTGCTGCGGATCGCCGAGATCGTCGAGCGGCATCGTGAAGAGCTGGCGTTGCTGATCAGCCTGGAGATGGGCAAACCGGTGGTGGAGGCCGACGCCATCGAGCTGCGCGCGGTGATCAACACCTTCCGCTGGTACGGCGAGCTGGCTGGCAAGCTCGCCGACGAGGTACCGCACACCGCGCCGGACGCGCTCGCGCTGGTCACCCGCGAACCGGTCGGCGTGGTCGCCGCGGTCGTGCCGTGGAACTTCCCGCTGACCATGGCCGCGTGGAAGCTCGCGCCCGCGCTGGCCGCCGGCTGCACGGTCGTGCTCAAACCGTCCGAGCGCTCACCGCTCTCGGCGCTGCGGCTCGCCGAGCTGCTCGTCGAGGCCGATCTCCCGCAGGGTGTCCTCAATGTCGTCGCTGGCGACGGCCCGACCGTCGGCCGCGCGCTGGGCAGGCATCACGAGGTCGACGCGCTCGTGTTCACCGGCTCGACCGCGGTCGGCAGGCATTTCCTGCGCTACGGCGCCGATTCCAACCTCAAGCGGGTCTGGCTGGAGCTCGGCGGCAAGTCGCCCAACCTCGTCTTCCCCGACGCGCCGGACCTCGGAGCCGCCGCCGCGACCGCGGCATGGGGCATCTTCTTCAACCAGGGTGCGATGTGCACGGCGCCGTCGCGGCTGCTGGTGCACCGGTCCATTGCGGACGAGTTCACCGACGCCGTCGTCCGCCGCGCGGGCGCACTGCGCGTCGGCGACCCGCTCGACCCTGCCACGCAAATGGGGCCGCTGGTCACCCTCGAACATCTCGCGATGGTCCGCGCGCACATCGCGTCCGGGCTCGCCGACGGCGCCAGGCTGCGCACCGGTGGCGAGCCGGTGCAGCACGAACTGGGCGGCTGGTTCCTCGAACCTTCCGTCTTCGACCAGGTCGGCCCGGACATGCGCATCGCGCGCGACGAGATCTTCGGCCCGGTTCTGGCGGTACTCACCTTCGATACCGAGGAGGAGGCGGTCGAGTTGGCCAACGCGAGCGACTACGGGCTGGCGGCGGCGGTGTGGACGGCGAACCTGAGCACCGCGCATCGGGTCAGCCGCGCGCTGCGGGCGGGCACGGTCTGGGTGAACTGCTACGAGGAGGGTGACTTGACCGTCCCATTCGGAGGAGTGAAACAGTCCGGCAACGGCCGCGACAAATCGGTGCACGCCTTGGACAAGTACACCGAACTCAAGACGACGTGGGTTCAGTTATGAGACCGCTCATCGCGTTGCCCGCGCGGTTCGCGGCGTCGGCTTCGGCACTGCGGTTCCGCGCCGAGGTCGTCGCCCGCTCGCTGGCCGAAGCCGTTTTCGAGGCAGGCGGCGAGCCGGTCATGCTGCATCCGCACGCGCCGCGCGGCGTCGCGGACTCGATCGAGATCGCCGAACGCCTGGCACGCTGCGACGCGCTGCTGCTGCCGGGCGGCGGCGACATCGCGCCGTATCGCTACGGCGCGGCCGTCACCCATGACGCGGTGTACGACGTGGACGCCGAGCAGGACGCGTTCGACCTCGCGCTCGCCGCGCACGCGCTGAACGTCGGCCTGCCGACGCTGGCGATCTGCCGTGGCATGCAGGTGGTCAACGTGGTGCTCGGCGGCACGCTGCGCCAGGACATCCGCGGGCACAAGCACGTGGTCCACCTGGCCGCGGTGAAGGCGGGGACGCTGCTGGAGGCCACGGTCGGCTCCGACTCGATCCGGGTGTCCTGTTTCCACCACCAATGCCTGGATCGGCTCGGCGACGGTCTCGTCGCGGGCGCGCGCACCTGTGACGGGACGATCGAGTCGGTCGAACGCCCCGACGGGCCCGGCTGGTTCCTCGGCGTGCAGTGGCATCCGGAGGACACCGCGCAGTTCGACCCGGCGAGCAAGGCGTTGTTCCGCGCGCTGGTGGCCGCGGCCGCGATCAAGCCCGCTGTGTCCCGCGTCGGTTAAGCGGGTTTGCGACGGCCGCCGCGGCGCGGGGGAGTGCCTTCGGCGTGCAGCTCGGATCGGCGCTGCTCGCCCTCCTCCTCGACCTGCGAGACGATCTTGCGCAGCGCGCCGGCGAGGCGCTTGCACTCGGCCGTCGACAGGCGCGAGGTGACGAACACTTCCTCGCGGTTGAACGCCGGGAACAGCGTCTCCATCAGCTCTTCGCCCTCTTCGGTGAGCGAAAGCAGCACGAGACGGCCGTCGGTGGCGTGGCGCGTGCGCACCACGAGCCCGCGCGACTCCAGCGTCTTCACCACGCCGGTCAGCGTGCCCTTGGTGATGCCCGCTTCCTCGGCGACGTGCCGGGTCTCCATCTCGCCCCAGATCCACGAGACCCAGAGCACCACGAACCCGGTCCAGGTGAGGTCGGACGAGCGCAGCACCGAGTTCTCGAAGTGCAGGCGGACCGCGGCCGCCGCGCGATGCAGGTTGGCCGCCGCCTGCATTTGCTCCCAGAACAGCGGGATGTCCCCGAGCTTGGCCTGGACGGCGCGCTCGGTCTCGGAGAGCTTGTGGTGCCCGGTCACCCGCAGACCCTAACCCGTGAGGCGCGTGCCGCCATCCCAAGTCACGCCGACTTGCCGGTAGTAGGCGGCGATCGGTTCCCTGATGACCAGCCCGGCGAGCTCCTCCGTCGGCGATTCGAAGAGCGTGAGGTCCGCGTCGGCCGCCCACGGCGTGCCGCCTTCGAAGCTCGCGGCCCCGCTCTCGATGAGCTCGTCGAGCGCCAGGCCACCGCCCTTTTCGATCGACGGCAGCCAGCGGTGGTGTGCCATCGGGTGGCCGTTGACGAAACCGTTGGTCTCGGCGGGTTCTCGCAGCGTGACGACGGCTTCGGCGAGCCTGCGGTCACCCGCGGCGAGTGTCGCGCCGAAGCGTGCGCCCGGTTCGATCCGCGGTGCCGGGCCGTACGGATGCGGGCGCGTCAAGTGGATCGAACCGAGTTTCTTGGGGTAGCCCTGGTGCAGGCCGCGCGCGATGGCGAAGTCCTTGTCGACCCAGATGTAGACGCACCGGGAGTACGGTTTGCCCTGGTAGGAGCATCGGACGACGGCGAAGCACTCCTTGTACTGCGCGCGGACCGGGTCGAGCAACTCCTCGCGGGAGTCGCCGCAGGACTGCCAGTCGGCCCAGATCAGCGCGACGGCGCCGGGGTCTTCGGCGGCGGGCTCGAGCGGCGACGGCAGCAGTTCGGCCACCCGTTCCGGGTCGGTCCGATATTCGATGGTGAGCAGGTCGCCCGAGTAGTGCCAAGGTGGGGACGGCACCAGCGAGGCGCGGCCGGTGGCCGACTTCGGGGTGAAGAAACCGCGAACCTCGGCCACATCGCCTCCACAGCTTGTCCATGTGCTCGGTGACAGCATATCGTTTGGGGCCAAACCTTTGGGAGGGTTCAGGTGGATCTCGGCGGAGCGGACCTGGTCAGAGTGCTGTGGAGCGATCTGCACGGCGTCGCGCGCGGCAAGGAGGTCACGGTCGAGGAGTTCGAGCGGGTGGTGACGCACGGTGTCGGCTTCTGCCAGGCGCTGATGCTGACCGACCTGGCCGCCAACCCGCTCGACGCACCCGAGACCTCCGGTGGTGGCTGGCCGGACGCCGTCGCCCGCCCCGACGTGACCACGCTGATCGGCTCCGCGGACGTCGCGTTGTGCCTCGCGGACATCTCCGACACGCATGGCGAACCGCTCACGTTCTCGCCACGCGACATCCTGCGTGCGCAGGTCGCGCGGTACACGGAATGCGGCCTGTCCCCGGTGGTCGGCCCCGAGCTGGAGTTCTACCTGTGCCGCCGCGACTCCGGCGGCTGGGCGCCCTACGGCGAGCGCGACACGGCCGGCTACATGGTCGGCACCGCGCACGACCCCGAAGGCATGATCTCGCAGCTGCTGCGCCGCTGCCGGGCCATGGGCCTGGGCGTCACGGCGGGCAACCACGAGTTCAGCGGCGGCCAGTTCGAGCTGAACCAGCACCACTCCGACGCGCTGGACGCGGCCGACCGGGCGTTCCTGTTCAAGTACGTGGTCAAGGAGGTCGCGTCCGCGCACGGCCTGCTGGCGACGTTCATGGGCAAACCCTTCAACGACCGCGCCGGCAACGGGTGCCATCTGCATGTGTCCCTTGTGGACCCTTCGGGCCCGCCGCCACTCGACGCTTTCCTCGCCGGGATCCTGGCGCACGCGCCGGCGTTGACCGCCTTGCTCAACCCGACGATCACCGCCTACAAACGCCTCGGCGACGGCCTGGCGCCCGTCACCGCGAACTGGGGCCCCGACGACCGCACCGCCTACGTCCGCATCCCGCCGGAAGGCGGCCGCGTCGAGGTCCGCGGCGGCGACGGCTCGGCCAACCTCTACCTGGCGATCGCAGCGGTACTCGCCGCAGGCTTCGACGGCATCCAGCACGACCTGAAACCCCCCGCGCCCGGCGAAGGCGACCCCCTGCCCAAGTCCCTCCCCGCGGCCCTGGACGCCCTGGAAGACGACAAGATCTTGGTCGCGGGCCTCGGCCCCCGCTTCGTCGAACTCTTCGCCGCCCTCAAGCGCGCCGAGTTGGCCCGCTTCGCCCGCACAGTCACCGACTGGGAGTTCCGCGAGTACTCCTGGCTCCTCTGACCCGGGGAAAAAAATCCCAATGTGGCTTTCGTCAGCTCAGAGCTGACGAAAGCCACATTGGCGTGCTGAAACCTGACCAATGCCGCATTGGGATTTTTTTCCCCGGCTAGACGGAGACCAGGTCCGGGTCGGAGCGCCGCGAACCCAGGTGGTTGAACAGCAGGTTCAGCGTGAACGCGAGTACCGCCGTGATCGTGATCGGGCTCCCGCAGATCGTCTGCAGCCACGACGGGAAGTTCTTGAAGAAGATCGAGTTGCCGAAGCGGTCCAGCGCGACCGCGGGCAGCATGCCGACGCCGATCGACACCGCGACCACGAAAGTGTTGTGGTTACCCGAAAACTCCACCTTGCGCAGGTTCTGCAGTCCGACGGCCGCCACCATCGCGAACATCACCACGGCCACCGCGCCGATCACCGGTTCCGGGATCGCCGCGATGAACGCGCCGATCTTCGGGACCAGGCCCATCAGCAGCAGCACCCCGCCGGTCACCGCGACCACCCACCGCGAACGCACGCGGGTCATCTGCACCAGCCCGACGTTCTGGGCGAAAGCCGTGTCGGGGAACGAGTTCATCACGCCGCCGAGCACCGCGGACAGGCCGTCGGTCGCGAGGCCGCGCGCGAGGTCGGCGTCGCTCACGGGCTTGCCGGTGATCTCGCCGACCGCCAGCAGGTCGGCCGTCGACTCGGTGTAGGTCACCAGCATGACCACGCACATCGAGAGCACGGCCGCGATCGGGAACGTCGGCGGTCCGAAGTGGAATGGCGACGCGAGCCCGAACCACGAAGCCGACGAGACGCCGTCGAGGTGCACGAGTCCCATCGGGATCGCCACCACCAGGCCGAGCGCCAGCGCGACCAGCGGTCCGATCTGGTTCGCGAACCCGCGCAGGAACCGGGTGAACAGCACGACCAGCGCGATCACGCCCAGCGCCAGCAGGATGTGCGACGGCCGCGCGTAGTCCGGTGACTGGGTGTCGTGCCCGGCGATCATCGCCGCGCCGGGCCCGATCAGCGAAACACCGATCACCACCAGCAGTGTCCCTGACACGAGCGGCGGGAAGAACCGGACGAGTTTCGCGAACGGCCGCGCGATCAGCAGCCCGAACACACCGGACGCGAGCATCGCGCCGTACACCGCCGGCATGCCGTACTGGGCGCCGATCATGATCATCGGGTTGACCACGCTGAACGTCGCGCCCGCGACCACTGGCAGCCGGATGCCGAAGATCTTCCACACGCCGATCGCCTGAATCAGCGTCGCGATGCCCGCGACCAGCAGGTCCGCGTTGACGAGCAGCGCGATCGTCGCCTGGTCCAGCTTCAGCGCGCTGCCCACGATCAGCGGCACGGCGACCGAGCCGGCGTACATGATCGACATGTGCTGCAGGCCCAGCAACGTCAGCCGCCCGAACGGCAGCACTTCATCGACGGGGTGTTTCTCGACCATGACGCCTCCTTTCACCGAAGCCAACGCCTCGCGCGTGACGGTAGCGTGTCCCGGCGATGGTGATCGTGTTTCCCGAGGTGTCCACCTGGGCAGGATCATTCGCCCGTTAGGGCGGCTAACCTGGCTCTATGCGGCACAACGCAGCCCGCCCGCCCTCGGTGGCGGAGCGTGTCCTCGATCTTCTCGGCGCCTTCACCTCGGACCGCCCAAAGCTGACGCTGTCCGATTTGTCCCGCCGGGCGGGCCTGCCGCTGTCCACCGCCCATCGCATCGTCGCCGAACTCGTCCGCCGCGGCGCGCTCGAACGCGAGGAAGACGGCCGCTACCGCGTCGGACTCTGGCTGTGGGAAGTCGCGTCGCTCTCGCCGCACGGGATGAGCCTGCGCGAGAGCGCGATGCCGTTTCTCGAAGACCTCTACGAGGCGACCCACCAGAACGTCCAGCTCGCCGTGCTCGACGTCCCCGATGTCGTCTACCTCGAGCGGATCTCCGCACGCGGCGCGGTCAACGTCGTGTCGCGCCCCGGCGGCAGGCTCGCCGCGCACGCGACCGGCGTCGGGCTGGTGCTGCTCGCGAACGCGCCCGCCGAGGTCCAGGAGTCGGTGCTCGCGGCGCCGCTCAAGCGCTACACCGCCAAGACCATCTCGTCGCCCGCGAAACTGCGGCGCGTGCTCGCGGACGTCCGGCGTGACGGTTACGCGATCAGCGACCGCCAGATCGAGCTGGTCTCGGTGTCGGTCGCCGCGCCCGTCTACGGCACAGATGACACAGTCGTGGCCGCGATTTCCCTGGTCGTCCCCGCCGAGGGCACCGACGCTCGCAGCCTGGTCTCCGCCGTCCGCGCGGCCGCGCGCGGGATCTCCCGGTCACTCGGCGCGCCTCGCGCCGCCCGGATGCCGGCTTCCGCTGAGCGGAAGTCGCGGCCCGCCGAACGCAGCCCCTGAGCATGCTGTGAGCAACCCGAGGTCGTGTTCCTTAGGTCTCGTTCGATGAGAGTCGAGATCCAGGTGGTTCCTGGCGGTGCCGCGGAACCGTACTCGTACCGGGGTTGTACGCGTGCGGTTCCGCGGTGCCGCCAGGGGCCGCCTGGGCTCGGCTATCGCGAACACGGACCTAAGAAACGCGACCTGGACCACTCGCACGGGCTAGCCGGGATGTGCTCAGATGAGGGCTAAGAACCGAGAGGAGCAACAATGACAACGGTCCTCGTCGCCGGTGCGGGACAGAGTGGGTTCCAAGCCGCCGCTTCGTTGCGGGACAAGGGTTTCGGCGGGCGGGTCGTGCTGATCGGCGACGAACCCGGCGTGCCGTACCAGCGCCCGCCGCTGTCGAAGCAGTATCTGCAGGGGACCGCCGGGGTCGACGCGCTCCATCTGCGTCCCCAGGATTTCTTCAACGACAAGGACATCGAGCTCGTCGACGGCCGCGTCGCCGCGATCAACCGCGCCGAGTCGACCGTCACGCTCGAAGACGGCACGTCGCTCGCGTACGACCACCTCGTGCTCGCCACCGGTGCGCGCAACCGCCCGCTCCCGGTGCCCGGCGCGGACCTCGAAGGCGTCCTCGGCCTGCGCACCCGCGATGACGCCGACTCGCTGCGGACCGCGCTGGAGCAGGCGAAAGACGTCGTCGTCATCGGCGGCGGCTTCATCGGACTGGAGTTCGCCGCGCACGCTGGCCGCCCGGTCACGGTCGTCGAAGCGCAGGACCGGCTGCTCGCGCGCGTCGCGACCCCGGAGATCTCCGCGCACTTCGCCACGCTCCACGAGCAGGCGGGCGCGACGCTGATCCTCGGTCACGGCGTCACCGCGCTGCACGGCGACGGCAAGGTCGAGTCGGTCGAGCTCACCGACGGCCGCCGTCTGCCGGCAGATCTCGTGGTCATCGGTGTCGGCGTGCTCCCCGAAACCACGCTCGCCGAAGAAGCAGGCCTCAAGGTCGACAACGGCATCGTCGTCGACGAGCACCTCACCACCAGCGACCCCAAGATCTTCGCGGTCGGCGACTGTGCCAACTTCCCGTGCGTGCACGCCGGCCAGCCAACGCGCCTCGAGTCCGTGCAGAACGCCGTCGACCAGGCCCGATGGGTTGCCGCAACCATCACGGGCGCACCGGCGCCGTACGACAGCGTCCCGTGGTTCTGGACCGACCAGCTTGGGAACAAGCTGCAGATCGCCGGCATCGGCACCGGCGCGGACAACCTGCTGGTGACCGGTGACAAGGACGCGGGCAAGTTCTCCATCCTGGCGTTCCGCGACGACGTGCTGATCGCCGTCGAGTCGGTCAACCGCCCCAGCGATCACGTATCCGCCCGCCGTCTGCTCGCCGCCACCAGGCCGGTGACGCTCGACGAGCTGCGGGCGGCCGAGTTCGATCTCAAGGCATTGGCCAAATCTAGGAGTTAGCTTGCGTACACAGGTCGGCATCGTCGGAGCGGGCCCCGCGGGGCTCGTGCTCGCTCACCTCCTCCACCTGGAGGGCATCGAGTCGGTGATACTCGAAGCCCGCAGCCGCGACTACATACGCCAGCGTGTGCGTGCGGGGGTCTGCGAGCATCCGACGGTCGAACTGTTCCGCCAGCTCGGGCTCGCGACGCGCATGGACGCGGAAGGCCTTGTGCACGAAGGCCTTTCGCTGCGCTTCGGCGGCGAGGATCACCGCATCCCGCTGACAGAGCTGACCGGAAAGTCCATTGTGGTCTACGGCCAGCAGGAGATCGTCAAGGACCTGATCGACGCCCACGAGGCACGCGACCAGCCGATCCACTACGAGGTCTCCGACGTCAAACTGTCCGAAATAGACACTGAACGCCCCCGCGTCACCTACCGGGACAGTGAAGGTGTCTCACGGGTTCTGGAGTGCGACGTCATCGCGGGCTGTGACGGCTTCCACGGCATCAGCCGCCCGGCGATCCCATCGCAGCAGGCCTTCGACCGCGAGTACCCGTTCTCCTGGCTGGGCGTCCTCGCGCAGACGCGCCCCTCCGACGACGAGCTGATCTACGCCCACCACGACCGCGGCTTCGCGCTGCACAGCATGCGTTCGCCCGAAATCACCCGGCTCTATCTCCAGGTCCCCAACGGCGACCGCATCGAATCCTGGTCCGACGACCGCATCTGGTCCGAATTGGACACTCGGCTGGCCGCGGACGGGTTTTCCCTGATCGAGGGCCCGATCCTGGACAAGAACATCGCGCCGATGCGCAGTTTCGTGGTCGAGCCCATGCAGTACGGCAGGCTCTTCCTGGCAGGCGACTCGGCCCACATCGTCCCCGCGACAGGCGCCAAAGGCATGAACCTGGCCATCGCCGACGTGCTCGTCCTGTCGCGCGCGGTGAAGGAACTGTTGCTGCACAAGAACTCCGAGTCCGCGTCGGCTTATTCGGAGACTTGCCTGCGCCGAGTGTGGCGGGCCGAGCACTTCTCCTGGTTCATGACGACCATGCTGCATATAGACCCAGCGGCCGACCCGTTCCAGCGCCGTCTCCAGGTCTCCCAGCTGCGGTACACGGTCAGCTCCAAGGCTGCCGCGACCAGTCTGGCCGAGAACTACGTCGGTCTGCCCTTCGGGTGACCTGGTCAACCCAGGGTTGACGCACGGTGGATCGTCAACCTACAGTTGACGCATGAACTCACCGGTCCGATTGGACGAACTCATCACCTACATCAAGAAGCAGCACACCGACGGCGACGCACTCGCCCAGTTGTCCGACGCGGTGCTGGTCGCGGACAACCTCGGCGAGGTCGCGGATCACCTGATCGGCCACTTCGTCGACCAGGCAAGGCGTTCCGGCGCCTCCTGGACCGACATCGGCCGCAGCATGGGCGTCTCGAAGCAGGCAGCCCAGAAACGCTTCGTCCCCAAGGAACCCAGCCTCGAAGAGCTGGCCAACACCTTCGGCCGCTTCACCGACCGCGCCCGCAAGGTGGTCATCGGCGCCCAGGCCGCGGCCCGCAACGCCTCCAACAACCACATCGGCGCCGAACACCTCCTCTTCGGCCTCCTCGGCGAAACGGAAGGCCTCGCCGCCAAGGCGATCGCCGAGTTCGGCTTGCCCATCGAAGAGGCGATCCCGAAGGTCATGGACTCCTTCGACCCGCCATCCGACACGATCGCCGACCAGCTCCCGTTCGACGTCCACGGCAAGAAGGTCATGGAGCTGACGCTCCGCGAAGGTCTGCGCCTCGGTCACAATTACATTGGCACGGAACACATTCTGTTCGCGATCCTGGAGCTTGGCGAAGGCCGGGCTTATGACTTGCTGAACGAATGGGGCGTGACCAAGGAGGCGGTCGAGCCGTGGACACTGCAGATCTTGGCCGCGATCGTCGAGGGCCGGAAACTGAGCTGAAGCCAGCACTGCTCGCTGTCTTGGTCGCTTTGGCAGTGGTTTTGCTGATCTAGTTATCCACACCTGGATACCCCTGTGGACAACTAGATCGCGCGGCCCGGTGGTACCCGCTCGGACTGGCATCGTGGCTCGAGTGACACGTACCAAGTGGAGCGGAGCTCAGGAATTCCTCCTGAAAGCGAGCGATCACGGCATTATCCGGGTGAGCACGCTTACGGCGATGGGGATGCCTGCGGGGACAGTGACCAGGCAATGCCGGCCTGGTGGTTCGTGGCAGTTGATCCTGCCCGGCGTAGTGTGCTTGTTTCGGGCTCCGCCGAGTTGGCGTCAGATGCTCGCGGCCGCCGTGGCATATGGAAGTCCAGATGCGCTGATCACCGGACTCGCGGCTTGTCGCGGTCATGGTTTGCGAAACATTCCCCGCGACCGTCTCGTGCATATCCTCATCGACCATGAGCGTCGGCTGAAGGACCACGATTTCGTGTTCGTCGAGCGAACGCGGCGAATGCCGGAAGTCGTGAGAAGAGAAGGGGTCGCGCTCGCACCGGCTACCAGAGCGGTGTTGGACGCGGCTAGGCGAATGCGTGAGCTGGAGCCGGTGCGAGCACTACTGACTGAGTCGGTGCAACGGCGTTTCAGTACGGTTGACCGGCTCGAGCAGGAATTGGCGGCCGGTAGCGGGCGGGGCTCCGCGATTGTGCGGCGAGTGCTCAGGGAGATGGAACCCGGTGCGCACTCAGTCGCGGAAATAGATGCGACGTATGTGTGGTCGCGAAGCGGGCTGCCGCCACCTTTGTGGAACAAGCGGTTGGTCAACGCGCAGGGTGACTACATAGCCAAGCCGGATGCGTGGTTCGACGAGGTCGGCCTCGCTTGGGAAATCGACTCGCTCGCGTTCCACTCCGGTGCCGACGGCTTTGTTACAACCGTGAGGCGTGACAACAAGTACGCGATAGCCGGAGTCCAGGTCTTACGGACTTTGCCCACTGATCTGCGTTCGGCACCTCGTGCGGTCATCGCCGAACTGCGGGCTGCGTATGCCGCGGCCGCCAGCCGCCCACGACCCGATGTCAAGGTTGTGGATTGAAGTGAGGGGCGCCCTGAGTGCTTACTACGCACTCAGGGCGCCCCTCACTGCTGCCCAAGCCAAAACTAAGAAGAAACCTCGGGCCGACCGTCCTCAGCCCAGGCCGTGTGGAACGACCCCTCCCGGTCCACCCGCCGGTAGGTGTGCGCACCGAAGAAGTCCCGCTGCCCCTGAACCAGCGCCGCAGGCAGCCGGTCCGCCCGAAGCCCGTCGTAGTAGGCCAGCGCCGTCGAGAAGCCAGGCGTCGGGATGCCCAGAGCCACCGCCGTAGAGATCACAGAACGCCAAGCATCCTGGGCCTCTTCGACCGCCTTCCGGAAGCCGCCGGACGTCAGCAGCGTCGGCAAGCCGGGCTCGGCTTCGTAAGCCGACGTGATGTCGTTCAGGAACTTGGCCCGGATGATGCAGCCGCCGCGCCAGATCGCCGCGACCCGGCCGAGGTCGATGTCCCAGCCGTACTCCGCGCCGCCTGCCTGGATCTGGTTGAAGCCCTGCGCGTAGGCCACGACCTTCGACGCGTACAGGGCCTGCTCGACCTTGTCCGCGAAGCCGGTGACGTCCGACAGCGGGGCGCGGCTGGGGCCGCCGAGTTCGCGGGCGGCCGAACGGAGCTCCGAAGATCCCGAAAGCGATCGGGCGAAGACGGCTTCGGCGATGCCCGAGATGGGGACGCCCAGGTCGAGTCCGATTTGGACGGTCCAGCGGCCGGTGCCCTTCTGCTCGGCCTGGTCCGCGACCACGTCCACGAACGGACGACCGGAAGAAGCGTCGACGTGGGCGAGCACGTCGGCCGTGATTTCGATCAGGTAGGAGTCGAGGCGGCCGGTGTTCCAGGTGCGGAAGACCTCGGCGATCTCGGCGGGGGAGTAACCGGCGGCGCCGCGGAGGAGGTCGAAAGACTCCGCGATGAGCTGCATGTCGGCGTACTCGATGCCGTTGTGCACCATTTTGACGAAATGTCCGGCGCCGTCGGCGCCGACGTGGGTGCAGCAGGGGGAGCCGTCGACCTTGGCCGAGATGTCCTCGAACAGCGGGCCCAGCGACTGATACGACTCGGCCGAGCCGCCCGGCATGATCGACGGGCCGTGCAGCGCGCCCTCCTCACCGCCGGAGACGCCGGTGCCGACGAAGTGCAGGCCCTGCTCGCGCAGCGCGGCCTCGCGGCGGCGGGTGTCGGCGAAGTGGGCGTTGCCGGCGTCGACGATGACGTCGCCCGGCTCGAGCAGCGGCGCGAACTCGTCGATGACCGCGTCGGTCGGCGCACCCGCCTTGACCATGATGACGACCTGGCGGGGCCGCTCCAAGGCGTCGACGAACTCCTGCGCCGAATAGGCCGGGATGAAGTCGCCCTCGTCACCGAACTGGTCGACCAGCGCCCGCGTCCGCTCCTCCGAGCGGTTGTGCAGTGCGACGGTGTGCCCGTGCCGCGCCAGGTTGCGGGCCAGGTTGCGGCCCATGACCGCCAGCCCCGTGACCCCGATGCTCGCCTTCTTGCTCATCTAAGCCCTTCCGGTCGCGTCTTTCTGAATCGAAGCGTAGTGCTCAAGAGAAGCAGCGGATCTCTCCGCCGTTGTACTTCACCATGTCGACGACCGCGTCACGCAGGTCGATCTCGGCGCCCCATTCGAGCCCGTCCAGCTCGGCGTACGCGCGGTGCAGGTTCGCGGGCAGCCGCTCGGACTCCGAAAGCTCGGCGAACGAGCCCAGGTCCGTCCGGGTCGCCGTCTCGAACGGGGTCAGGCCCGCCGACTTCCCGTACTCGGCTCGCTCCTGGACGAACGCCAGGTAGGCGTCGAGACGATCGAGCACTTCCAGGCCGCAGACCGGGCCGTGACCCGGCACGATCGTCAACGGGTCCAGCGAGCGCACCACGTCCAGCACGGCCCGCGAGCCCGCCACCGAGCCCATCACCGCGAACGGGCTCCCGCCGTTGAACACGGTGTCTCCCGCGAACAGCACGCGCTGCTCTGGCAGCCACACGAGCACGTCGTTCGTGGTGTGCGCGGCGTAGCCGGGGTGGATGAGGTCGATCCGGACATCTCCGGCGTGAATGGTCAGCCGGTCTTCGAACACGACCTCGGGCGGGCGCAGCTCCAGGTGTCCCCAGTCGTTGCCGGTGAACACGCCCTCGTACTTGTTCAGACCAGTTGCGAGTATCGCCTCGCGGGTCTTGCGGTGCCCGACGACGGTCGCGCCGGGTACCAGGAAGTTGCCGTTGGTGTGGTCGCCGTGGTGATGCGTGTTCACCAGCGTGCGCACCGCGGATCCGGTGGTCGATGTGACGGAGTCCACCAGCGCGAGGGTGCGGCGTTCGGTGGCACAGGTGTCGATGAGCACACTGTGATCGCCCGCGTCGATGAATCCGCAGTTGTTGATCCACCACGAGCCATCCGGTTGGACGTACCCGTAGACGCCTTTGGCGACTTGCCAGGCGGTGGCGGCTGACGGTGAGAGATCCTGCACGCGTCTACTATGCCCGCCAAGCCGGTAAACTGGGCCGGATGGCGTCCAGAGATCTTTCCTGGAGCGCTGCGCGGTGTCATCATCGAACTCCGCAGAGTGCGAATGAAGGAGTTCTGGACCGGATGAGTGTTCTGGGAGAGCACGGCTGATGGCCAGCACCGTCACTTCGCGGCGTAAGCAGCTCGGTAACGAGCTCCGTCATGCCCGTAATGCGGCGAAGCTGACTCAGCAGCAGGTTGCCGAGTTCCTGGGCTGCACCCAGGGCAAGGTCAACAAGATCGAGTCTGGCGCCGTCGGGGTGAAGCTCGGGGACGTGCGATCGATGCTCAACGCGTTCGGCATCAACGGCGACGAAGCCGAAACCCTCATGAACCTGGCGCGCGCGGCAGCGGGCCAGCGCGGGCACTGGTCCGGCTACCGCTCGGTGGTGCCGCATTGGTTTCGCACGTTCACCGATCTGGAACCGGCCGCGGCGGAGATCCTCACCTGGCACGGTGAGCGCATCCCCGGCCCGTTGCAGTCAGAGCACTACATGCTCAAGCAGTTCACCGAAGCGGGCGCGACGGACGTGACGTCGTTGGTCCGCAACAGGTTGGACCGCAAAGCGGTGTTCGACCAGCAGCAGCCGCCGTATTACCGGTTCATCATCAGCGAGGCCGCGCTGCGCCGTGCGCCTGGCGGACTGGCGCCGGCCGTCATGCTCGACCAGGTCGAGCACCTGTTGCTGCTGGATCGCAGGCCGCGCGTGTACGTGCACGTGCTGCCGTTCGACGCGAAACTCGCTTCGGTCCCGAACGACTTCACCATCATGCGGTTTCCCGACCGCACGCGGGACTTCGTCTACATCGAGCACTCCGCGGGCGGCCTCTACCTGGACGACTCCAAGGACTTCCAGATCTTCGTGGACTCGTGGGACCGCCTGCGGGGTGCCGCGATGGAACGCGGGGAGACCCGCCAGTTCCTGGCTGAGCTCGCGGAGCACTACCGCGCCCAGATGAACGCCTGAGAAGACTCAGGCCCGGTGTAGTTCCAGCTGCTCGACGATCGGGCGCGCGTTCCACTCGGGCGCGGGCCCGCTTCCGGCCGCCACCAGTTCACGACGCGGGCCGGGCAGCTCGGGCTCTTCGGCCCACGGCGTTACATGTTGACGTAGTGGCGCCTGGATCAAGCTGAAACCGAAGCGGTCACGCAGTGCGCGGCCGATGGTCCTTCGTCCCCCGGATGTGGTCTCGCTCACGGACGGCGCCTCGCGGCGCGGCGTCTGTGTGAGTCGGACTGCCATTTCTTTCACGCCCCCAGTTCACGGCGCAGCAGCGCCTGGTCAGTTGCGCCGCCGACTCCCAGGCAGCGTTCGCAGGGCATCCCCATGCCCAGCGTCAGCCATTCGATATCCGGGAGCGGCAGCTCGGATCCGCAGCGTGCGAGCACGAAACCGGCTGTGCCCGCGTCGTCTTCAAGATCAAAAAGGTGTGCTGACCTGCGGCTCTCCCCAGTGAGGCCCGCAGTAATTCTACCGACGGCAAGCGCGTCCGTCCGGTCGTTCGCCTTGATCACCAGTTGGTCCTCCCCCAAGAGGCCTGCGATGTGGTGGTCACGGCCTGCCGGGAAAAGTCGAACATGTTGAACAGTGTGGTTGCGAATTTCAAACTACTTCACCCTGGCCGCTGAGATTAATCCTACTCCTGGAATAATCTGAGTGTCGAGGGCATGCTGAGTTGATCACCCGCTTGGCCCTGCGACTGCGCTCTTCACTGGAAGCCCGGAGGTACGACCCATGACGGATTATCCGTCTGTACCGGATTACGATCCGAACACGGCCGTGCGCTTCTTCGACGACGACGGCTGGGCCAAGTCGTTCGCTAGCGAGCCCAACGGTGGCAACTGTGTCGAGGTCAACGTGGGTGGCGACGGCGTGGTCGGCCTGCGCGACACGAAGCTGACGTCGAGCCCGGTCTTCATGTTCGACGCGGGCGAGTGGAACGCGTTCCTCATCGCCGTCAAGGCAGGCCAGTTCGACCTACCCGGATAAAGGAAGGGCGCCTCCCTCACCGGCGGTGAGGAAGACGCCCTTCGTTCGCCCCGCTCAGGACGTCTGTTCCGATGGTGTGCGCGTGCGCCGCCAGGCGACGACGATCAGCGCGATCAAAGCGAACAGCGGAACCGTGCTGATCGCCCAGCTCAGGCCCATCGGCGGCCCGGGCTGTTCCATCACCGGCAGTGGTTTGAGCGCGCCCTTGCCCTGACCCTGCGGCCCGTCGACGACGAACTGGAAGGTCCAGTCGCCCGGCAGGTTGAGGCTTTCCACGTCCAGGCCCCACACATCGCGCTTGCGCGGATGCCGGGACAGCGGCGACGGCCTGCCCGCCTTCTCCGCGCCGGGCTTGATGACCGACAGCGTGCCGGACTTGCCCTCGATCCCGCCGTCGGGGATGAAGGTGAAGTCGAGCGACTGCATCGCGCGCAATGGCCAGGTGCTGAACCCGATGGTCAGCGCGTACGGCCCGGCTTGGACCTGCTCGGTGTGGACGATGTTCACCGGCTCGTACGCCGACGCGGGCAGCGCCGTGCCGAGCAGCAATCCGATGACGCCGACGAGCGCCATGACTGTCTTACGCATCGCTGTTCTCCTTCGACGGCGCGAGCTGACGCAGCATCACGCCGAACCGCCAGCCCAGGAATCCGCTGAGCGCACCGAAAACCCCGCCCGCGACGATGGTCGCGATCATCGACGAGGCAGGCGGCAGGTTCGCGCCGTAGATCCATGCCCGTTGCACCTGCTGCGCAGCGGTCACGATCAGCCCGCCGACCGTGGCGCCGAGCACGGCCATCGCGCGGCCGGTGCCGAAACGGCGCACCAGCTCGACCGCGGCGGCCACCAGTATCAGGCTCATCGGCATCATCGCGGGCATGTCAGGGACGCCGTCGATGTTGTCGCGCAGCGGCAGGCCGACCATGCCGGCGTAGGTTTCCGCGGCCCACGGCGAGAACCACCAGAACACGGCCTGGATCGCGGCCAGCGACAGAGCGACGCCGAACGCGCCGCCCGGCCTGCCGATCACCTCGGCGCCCATGATCACGGTCAGCACCGAGAAGAACGCGGTGCCGACGACGACCGTGTTGACGATGCCCGCGTCGATCTCGGACAGGCCGATCACCGTCACCATGCTGAACCCGGTCAGCACGGCCAGGCTGCCGATCAGGCCGACCTTGCCCCAGCGCTCACCGCGGGCGACAGCGAACACCATCACCGCGCCGACCATGGTCACCGTGACCGAGAGCAGCAGCCCGATGTGCGGTGGCGACGAGATGACCGCGTCGAAGCCGTACAGGCTGTGCCACCACTGGTCCCACAGGCCGTACAGCAGGAACATCGCCGCGCCGGTGCCGGAGACGAGATAGCCGACCGGCGCCGCGAAGGTCCTGCCGAACACGCCGACCGCGCGGCCGCCGACGATCGGGTCGACGTGCTGGCCCTTGCGGGTCGCCGCTGTCGTCTTGAGCACCACGAGCAGGCTCGCGATGCCCGCCACCGCGCTGCCCGAGTACAGGAACAGATGCGGCAGTGTGAAGAACGTGTCGGGCCCGACGTCGTCGTGCCACTGGATGTCCCAGGTCAGCCCTGTCAATGAGAGCAAAGTCCCGGCGAGCACGAAACTCGCCGCGGCCAACCCCCTCGCGCCGCTCGTGGTTGCGGGAACCGCTCTGGCCCCCGACGCCGTGAGATCCACTACCCCTCCTTCATTTGACCAGCAACGGAAAAACGGCCTGCTCGGTGCCGCCGGGGCCACGCAGTGAGATGGTGATCTCCCACTGCCCTGACATCGGCAGCACCGTTTCCGCCGCCCGGTACCGGCCGGGTCCCTCGGGACCCGCGGTGACCGGGGACAGCGCGTGCCCCATCTGTGGCATCACCGGTTCGACGGTGACGCTGTCGAGCTTGGCCGGATTCCCCGACTGGTCGGTGACTTCCACGCCGAACGAATTGGTGCCCAGTCTCGGCGCGTCGACCGACAGCTGGACGGTGTGCAGGCCGGTCGCCGACTTGAGCACGGTCGGCCCGCTGCTCGCGGACGGCCAGGCCAGCCAGGCGAGCACGCCCAAGGTGATCACGGCGACCGCCGCGATCAGGAGTCTCGGTTGCTGTCTCGTCATCCCTGCGGCCCCCTGGTCGGCGGAACGTCGATGACCGCCGGAACGGTCAGCACGGAGTACCCGCGCTCGGCTTGGATCCAGACGAAGTACTTGCCCGGCAACGGAAAGGTGTACGTGAACGGCACATCGGGCCCGAACGCCGCGACCGTCTCATCAGGACGGTCGGGCAGGCCTGGCGTCGCCGGGGTCATGGCGTGGACGTGTGCCCAGACCGGAGCCTTGGCGATGTCACCGTCGACCGGCCCGGCGACGATCATGTGGCCCAGCATGCCCAGCCACGGCTGGAGATCCTTCTTGGGGAACTGCGCGGTGATCGTGCTGGGCGTGCCTGCCGGGCTGATCGCCTGCCGCAGTGCCGCGTCCGCCGCAGGCGGTGCCGGGTCGGCGTTGTCCTGCGCGAGGTTGATCGCCGAGCGGATGAGCTGCACACCGCCACCGCGCCGGGCGATCTCCGCTGACACGGCGTAGTTCCCGGTCTCGGGCGCGTTGAGGCGCGCGCGGTACTCGCCGGGCGCGACGCGGATCGGGTGCAGATGCCAGAGCCTGCCCGACGGCGAGACGACCACGAAGTGGACCAAGGCGTTGTCGTGCACCAGCAGATCGTCAGCGGGGCGGCCGGTGGAGCCATCGGCGAGCCGCAGGCGCAGATCGCGCTCCTGCCGGTCCACCACCAGGTTCACCGGCGGCCGCGAATAGTCCACTGAGGACATCTGAGGATCCGGCCCGAAGGTCGGATCGAACTTGGTGCCGGGCGCGGGCGGCGGCGGGATCGTCGACGACAGCAGCGCCGACGTCACCGCGACCGTCAGCGCGACGAGCATCCCCGCGGCGGGCACCATCCCCGAGCGACCCCTGACGGCCATGATCAGCGCGACGAACAGCAGAAAACCGGCGGCGACGAACCCGCCGTACGCCGCCAGTTCCCAGGCCGGGGTGACCTTCGCGGGCACCACGAACGGGATCTTGGCCACCTGCTTGCCATCGCCGACCTGCAGCTCCCACGGCCCCGCACGGTCGACCCGCAAGGTCCCGCCGTGATAGCCGGGTTTGGCGTCGAGCGTCACGGTGGTCTCGCTGAAGACCGAACCTTCGGCTGCCGCCTTGACGGTGAGCGTGCCGGGCGGGGTGCCCTGATGCGTGACGATGTCGACGCGCAACGGCGCGGGCGGAGTGTCCACCCGGCGGATGACCACCGTGAGTTCGCGCTCGCCGAGCGTCTGCGCGACTTGGATGTCGGCGCCGTTCTGCACACCGTCGGCGTGCGCGGCCGGAGTCAGCAGTACGGCCAGCAGCAGTACCAGCGCCGGAATCCTCTTGGCCCCCATGGCAATGAACCTAGCGAGAACAGGGCCATCAAATCGTCACGACGCAGGGTGAGCCCGTCTCCCCTGCGCGGGGGACATAAAACCCTTAGACACCAGGGGAGAGGAACTCATGAAGATAGGGAAGAACTCGCTCGGGTGCCTCTTCGGGCAGGAAATGGCCGCACTGCGCGATGGCCGCGCCCTGCACGTCATCAGCGTATTTCCGCCACAGGTCAAGTGTTGGCAGCTTGCCAAGTAACCCTTCGTTGCCCCAAAGGGCGAGCACCGGCATGCGAAGTCGCTTGCCCGCTTCGAAATCAGCGTCATCGGCCTCCGCGTCATCGGGAAATGACGCCCGATAGTCGTCGAATCCAGCCCTAAGGGCACCGGGTTGTTCGAAGGCCTTGAGGTAGACCTCGGTGTCGATCATGTGCCGCTGAAAGGTCCACTTCTCGAAGAAGTAGCCGAGATACGCGGCGACATCCTTGCCTGCCAGCAGTTCGGGAAGGTCCGGCTGGAGGTGGAACAGCCAATGCCAGTACCCGCTGGCGACCTCGGTATCGAGCAGCCGCCACATCTCCCGCGTCGGCGCGATGTCGAGAACCGCGAGCCGCTCGACCTGCTCGGGCCGGTCGAGCGCCCAGCGGTGCGCGACGCGTCCACCGCGGTCATGCCCGATCACGCTGGCCGTCTCGAAGCCGAGCCGTGTCACGAGTTCGGAGACATCTTGGGCCATCGTGCGCTTGTCGAAGCCATGCTTCGGTTTGTCGGTGAGGCCGTATCCACGCAGGTCAGGGGTAATGACCGTATGCGTCGCCGAGAGCGGTTCGGTGATCTTGTGCCAGCAGTGGCCGGTCTGCGGCCAGCCGTGCAGCAGCACGACGGCGGGCCCATCGCCCGCGATGCGGTAGTGCATCCGGATGCCGTTGACCTTCGTCATCTCTAACCGGTTCATGCGGTTAGTATAACCATCTTCATAGGTTAGAATGGAACCCATGGATTGGGTCTTCGACGGCGGCCGCGTCTCACTCGACTTCGTCAACACACTCCGCGACCGCTACGCCGACGGCCGTGAGCTGCTGGTTTCCCCGGCGGCGCTCTCGGAATGGCTCGCCTTGACCGGCCTGGCCTCGGTACCGGCCACCGCGGACGACCTCACGTTCGCGCTCGTCCTGCGCGAGTCGATCGACCGTGTCGCCCGCTCCGAGGGCTCCGACGCCGACGTCCGCTTCTTGAACGAGACGGCCGCCGCCGTGCCACTCCCGGTTCCCCAGCTCGGAGCTGCGGGCCGCTACCTGCTCGACGTGCCCGACCCGGTCCCGGCGGCCTTCGCCGCACTGGCCGTCGACACGATCGAGCTGGTCGCCGCGGCCCCGCTCATCCGAGTCTGCGCGGCGGACGACTGCGGAGTCCGCTTCCTCGACGCCTCGCCGAAACACAACCGCCAGTGGTGCTCCATGGCCAAGTGCGGCAACCGCGCCAAAGCCCGCGCCCACTACGCCCGCACCAAGGGCTCGTGAGCGTTTGCGCCGGCCAGAGAGGGGAAAGTCAAACGTGGCGTCTCGGCTCGCCCAGGAACGCACAAACGCCACTCATGCAACGCTGAGCGACACATACGCCCCGTTCGTTCCTTCCGATCCGCCCCAAAAACGCACGCAAAAGCGACAACGCGGGACAAAAAGAGCAACTTGAGTCCTTTGTGGACATGCGCGGGCACCCCAGGCAAAGGTTGATCTTCGCGAAACCCGAGTTTGGGCCATTGAACTGCCTGAACTCGGATTTCGCGTATCCGAGAAGCCGAATTTGCCAGGCCTGACACCGAACTTGGTGAGGAAGGCCGGAGCCAAGGGGGCGTGAGCGTTGCGGGCGGTTCTAACCGCCCGCAACGCTCACGAGTCCTTGACCAGCCAAGCCCGAACCTTGGGATGCGCGCGCACCCAGACGTTCAGCCGCCCGATCCACCGCATATGCGCGGTCCGCACCGGCGCCGGGATCACCCCGAACCCCCGCATCACCCGGCAGAAGCGCGCGAAGCGGGCCGCGTCACGCGCAGTCCACTGTAGACCCAGCCGCTCCCGGAACTCGCCCGGCAAAGCGCCTCGGATGACGAACATCTGCGCTGTGTGCTGCCACCGTTGCAGGTACTTCCACGCGAAACCCGGAATCCGCCGCGGCTTCTTCACCGTACGGATGGTCTCCAGCAAGGTCTCGATCGTGGCGTTCATCCCGAAGTCCGCGACCATCGAGTCGTAGTACCGCTCGAAAGCCGCCCAATCCGGCGGCAGATCCCGCTCCCGAACCCCGAGCATCCGCCCCACATCGCACATCTGCGCGTAGTACTCGTCAAGCTCAGGCCCGCTCAGCCCGCGACCGAAGAACCGTTGCGCGTCAACAGGAACCTTCACCAGAGTCGCGTGCACCCAGGCGTAAGCCTCCGGGTTCAACGCCGAGTAGCGACGCCCGGAGGCGTCCACGCCCGCGAACTTCTTGTGCATCTCCCGAAGCCGCGAAGCCTCGTATCGCGCCCCGTCGGGCCCGCCGTAGATGTACACCGAAAGCGAGGCGCCCGTCTGCATCAGCCGCGTCCACGGATCCTCGGTGTAGTCCGAATGATCGTGCACTCCCGCGGCCACCACCGGATGCGCGACCTGCAGCAACAGCACCTGCCCGGCGAGCAGCGCCGCACGGAAATCGCCGAAGTACTTCCATGCCGCGGTGCCACGCTGGATCGGCGGTGCCATACCCCGAGGCTAACCGGTCGAGCCCCGGACGAGCATCATCAATGACTCACCCGGCGGCGTCCCAGGCGCTCCGGTCGCCAGGCGGCGCAGTTGCAGACCAGCGATCAGCGCGACCACGGGACCCGCGAGCCGCTCGGGGGCGGCGACGCCCAGCGCGCCCAAGATCGTCGCGGCCAGCGCGTCGTAGGCGGTGAAGCAGCGTTCGGACGCGTCGCGCAGCGACGGATCGCGGGCGGCTTGCAGGTAGAGCTCGTGCGGGGCGATCTCGTCGGTGCCGAACGGCAGTTGCTCGATGACCTGCTCGACCAGCGCCGCCGCCTGCTCGAGCGTCAGGTTCTCGGCGCGATGCGCGTCGACGATGGCGGCGAGCTTGGCGGTCTCCTCCTCGGCGAACAGCAACATCGCCTGCCGCAGCAGCTCGGTCTGGCTCGGGAAGTGATACGTCAGCGTGCCGAGCGAGACACCGGCGTCGGCGACGATGCGGCGGTTGCTCAGCCCGGCGACACCATGCTCGCCGATCACCTTCAACGCCGCCCGCAGGATGGTTTCGCGGGTGCTCACGGCCTGCGGTCCTGCCAGCATTCGACAGATTCCAGCTGCGCGGCAAGGGAAATCAGTCGCTCCTCGGAATGGGACGGGCCGAGCAGCTGGGCGCCGAGCGGCAACCCACCGGTCAACCCCGCCGGCACGTTGACCCCAGGCCAGCCGAGGACGTTCCACGGCCAGCAGTAGGGGCACGCCGCGATCATCGTCTGGTCGGTCTGCCAGCCGGAGAGCCCGTCGAAGGTGCCGATCTTGGGCGGGGGAGTGGCTGTCGTCGGCGTGAGCACGACGTCGACATCGCCGAAGACCGAGCCGATTCGCTTGCGCAACAACGGTTCCGCCGCGCGGGCGAGCTTCAGCGCCGGTCCGGCCAGCTTTGCGCCGTGTCGCGCGTTGGAACGGGTGCGCGGGTCGAGGAGATCCGGCGACGGCACGCGCAGTCCCCAGTCGCGCACGCCGACCAGTGACCGGGGCAGGAAGGTCACGCCGATCATCCCGTACGACGGCTCGACCTCGACGATCTCGTGGCCGAGCTCGGCGAACACCTCGGCCAGTCGTTCCACTGCCGCGCGCACGACCGGATCGAGACTGGTTTTCGTTGCTGTGAAAGGAATCCGTGTCGACAAGCCGATGCGCAGCTTGCCTGGTTCGCGATCGGCGGCGGACTGGAACGTCCGGCCGGTGCCCGCGGCGACGTCCAGCAGCAGCGCGGCGTCGGCGACCGTCCTGGCCAGCGGCCCGATCACGGTCAGGCCATGGAACAGCTCGCTGTCCGTCTCGATCCGACCGCGCTGGGTCTTGATGCCGACCAGGTTGTTCCACGCGGCCGGGATGCGCACCGAACCCGCGCCGTCCGACCCGAGCGCCGCCGCGACCAGGCCGGACGCGACCGCTGCCGCCGAACCACCCGACGAGCCGCCGGGAGTGTGCGCCGGGTTCCACGGGTTACGCGTGGCACCGAACGCGGGCCCCTCGGTGAACGGCCACTGCCCGAACTCGGGGGTGTTGGTCTTGCCGACGATCACCGCGCCGGCTTCCTTCAACCGGCGCACCACCAGCGAGTCCGTTGTGGCGCGAGGGAAATCGCCCTCGCAGCCGAACGCGGTCGGCAGGCCTTCGATGTCGACGTCGTCCTTGATCGCGATCGGCACCCCGAGCAGCGGCGCACGCTCCCCGGCGGCGAGCCTGCGATCGGCCTCGGCGGCCTCACGCTTGGCCGCCTCCGGCCGCAGCGCGCGGAACGCGTTGAGCTCGCTGACCTTGATCCGCTCGAAGGCCGCGTCGGTCAGCGCCACCGCCGTCGTCACGCCGTCTGCCAGCAGCTTCGCCTGGCCCGCGAGGCCGGCGAAGGCCAACTCGGTCTCGGTGCCCATCGGACCCTCCGTCTCGTTCGTTCGAACGAACAGTGGTTTTCACGGTACCTGATCGGCAGACTCGCTGGCATGTCCTTCGATCTCGAGCGGTTCCCCCGCGTGTCTCTCGGCCACTGGCCCACCCCGTTGGAAGACGCGCCAAGACTGGCCGAAGCACTCGGGCTCAAGCGCGTCCTCATCAAGCGCGACGACGTCAACCCGCTCGGCGTCGGCGGCAACAAGCTGCGCAAACTCGAATTCCTGCTGGGCAAGGCGCTGGCCGACGGCGTCGACACGGTGATCACGTTCGGCGCGCTGCAGACCAACCACGGCAGGCTGACGGCCGCCGCCTGTGCCAAGCTCGGGCTGCGCTGCGAACTCGTGCTCACCGCGAAGGTGCCGGTCGACGGCGACGCGTACGAGCGCTCCGGCAACATCACGCTGGACCGGCTGTTCGGCGCGAACGTGCACGTCTGCGCGGACATCGAGGAGTCTGGCAAGGTCTACGACCGGCTCGTCGCCGAGGCGACCGGCAAGGTGGCGACCTTCCCGATCGGCGGTTCGAGCCCACTCGGTGCGCTCGGTTATGTCGTCGCCGCCGAAGAAATCCGCACGCAACTCGAGGAGCGGGGGATCGAGAAGGCCAGGATCGTGGTCCCGCAGGGGAGCGCGGGCACCGCGGCCGGGATCGTCCTCGGCTGGCCGTGGGACATCGATGTCGCGTGCGTCGGGCACACCGCCGAGGAGTCCCGTGAGACCTTGGACCAGCTGGTGGGAGAGACCGCGGAGTTGCTCGGCGTGCCGAAGCCGTCACTGGACCGGGTCAGGATCGGCGATCAGGCGCTCGGCCCCGGCTATGGCGTGCCGACCGAGCAGATGTGGCAGGCGCTAGGGCTTTTCGGGCGGACCGAAGGCGTGGTGCTGGATCCCGTCTACACCGGCAAGGCGGCCGCGATGCTGGTCGAATGGGCCGCCGCCGATGAGTTCGACGAACCGGTCGTCTTCCTGCACACCGGCGGGCTGCCAGGCCTCTTCGGCTACGCGCCCCAGGCCAGCGCGGCTTTCGGCTGACGCGATCCGCAGCAGCCCGAACATCAGCACGACGTCGGCGAGCAGCGCGAGGCGCTGCACGATGCCGACCGGCAACGGGTCGGGAAAACCGAAGAGGGTCAGGAAGTAGGACACCGCGAACAGCACGAGCGCGCCCACGCAGAAGCCGGTCAGCCGCTTGGCCAGCGGGTGGACCTCGCGCAGCGTGTAGCCGATGGCAGGCACGCTCAGGAACGCCACCATGCAGGCGTAAAGGTGGATCTGGCCGCTGATCGGCCGTGGTGATTCCGGATAGCTCGCCGGGAACACCGCGGCCGTCGCCAGGCCGAGTGACCAGGTCAGGAACAGGATCTTGGTGGTGCGGCTCAGTGGGATCCGCGCGGCGTGCAACGAGCCCAGCACGGCCATCGACCCGACCGAGAGCGCGAGCACGCTGGCGCCGAGCATGCCCTGGCCGCGGTCGGTGTTGATGTAGCTGGACAAGGTGTCGAGCAGCGGATCATGCGAGCTGATCAGGTGCAGCACGGTGATCGTGAACAGGCCCCAGCCGATCGCGGTGTAGGCCGTGATCAGCCACGGCCTGGTCGCCGGGTCCCCCAGTGGTCTCGCCATGGCCCCAGATTGCCGCCGATCGGCCGAGCCGGAATCGGGGAGATCCCTGGATTCACCCCTGGAATCGCACGACGGCCAAAGCCTGGTCGTCGTGGATCTTCGACCGGGGCCAGCGCTTGCCGTCCGGGTCGTCGCGCTCGGCCGCGCGGACCGTCTCGAGCACTTCGGACGGTTCCATCGCCGCGACATCGAGCCAGCCGAACAGCTGGTATTCGTCGACACCGGCGGAAACGCCGTCGCTCGCGAGCATCACCACGTCGACGTCCTCGCGCCGCCAGCCGCGTTGGATCGCCTGGTAGGCGGCTTTCGGGTCCGCCTCGGCCACCCAGAAACCGCCGTCGGCGTTGCGAAGCTGGTAGACGTCTTTGCTGGTGCGTAGTTTTTTGTTGTTACGCAAGGAGAAAAGCCGGTCGTCGAAGAGGACCTCGACCCCGTTCCGTCCACAAACGACGATCGGGCTGTCGGCCAGCACCAGCGCGTCGACCCGCTCCTCGGTCCACCTGGCGATGGCGACCGTGCTCGACGGCGAGTTGCGCGGTTCGAGCCCGTTGTCCGTCGCGACGGTTTCGATGGCCAGGGCCAGCGCGTCGGCCAGGTCCGCGTCCACGGTGACCGTCCGGCCGAGCTCTTTGATCAGCAGCCCGGCGTACCAGCCGCCGGTCGGCAGATCGGGGCGTGGCTGGGTCGCCCCGTCGAGCAGGATGACGGCGTGCGGCAGCACGAGCACGTGATCCTCGGTCGGCCGGAGCCTGCCGTCCAAGCCGACGCCGGGGTGTTCGGCCACCGCTACTTCGGGCATCCGTCGATGCTAGCTTTTCGTCAACCTGAGTTGACACCTGGGGCGTGTCAACCTACATTGACATCATGACTGAAGCAACGGATCTGGCCGCGCGGGCAGGTGATCGCGACCCACGAGTGGGCCTGCGTGCGGTCGCCGCGCTCCGGCGGCTGCTGGAGCAACTGGAGGCCGTGCAGGTCCGCAGCGCGCGGGTGCACGGCTGGTCTTGGCAGGAAATCGCCGCCGAGCTGGGGGTCAGCAGGCAGGCCGTGCACAAGAAGTACGGGAGGCACTGATGTTCGAGCGATTCACGACCGGCGCCCGCTACGCGGTGATCGATGCCCAGCGTCTGGCCATCGAGAGCGGCGCGAAACAGATCGACCCGATGCACCTGCTCGCCGCGGTCGCCATCACGGAATCCGGCCGCACGCTGCTCGGCGGCCTCGGAGTCGACCCGGAGGACCTGGCGGGCGAGGTGAACCGGGTCCGCAGGCGAGGCGGCATCAGCGACGCCGACGTCGAGGCGCTCAGCGAGTTCGGCATCGACGTCGAGCAGATCATCGAGAAGGTCGAGGAGATGCACGGCCCCGGCGCGCTGTCGCCGCCACCTGGACGGCTCAGCCGCAACGACCGGAAGTCCCGGCTTCCGTTCGCGCGCGAGTCCAAGAAGACGTTGGAGAAGACGTTGCGCGAGGCTTTGGCGTTGGGGGACAAGCACATCGGCGAGGAACACCTGCTACTCGCGTTGGCCGCGCTTTCTGGTCCCGCCTCGGATGTGTTGGCGCAGAAGAACGTTGACTACCTCGCCTTGCGGCAAGCACTGAGCAAGGCTTCCTAGGGGGTCGTGAGTGTTCCCGACGGTTAGAACCGTCGGGGTAACTAGTCAGGTGGTTGCTGGGTGTGTTGGTAGCCAGGGGTTTCCGGTGAGGGCGTCGCGGAGTGCGGTGAGTGTGTTGATGCCGTTTTTGCG
>NZ_JBHWEB010000105.1:0-32434 GCF_042734395.1 Amycolatopsis sp. NPDC059657
CGGCGGGTGCCGCAGGGGTGGTTGAACGTTGCGAACGGGGCGTTCGCAACGCTGAGCGACACATACGCCCCGTTCATTCCGTCCACCCCACCCCAAAAAAGCAGGCAAATGCGACATTGCGGGGCGAAATTCAGCCGCTTGAGTCCTTTGTGGACGTTAGACTTAACTGCCCAGCATTCGGCTAGAACCGCCCGGAACGCTCACGACCCCATTCAGCGAAGCGGGACGGCCAGCTCGAAAACCGGGTCGTCGGCGCTCACCCCGGCCGGGTCGGCCAGGAAGATCTGCCGAGGCCTCCAGACGGCCTGCTCGCCGTTGTCGGTGAGCCACTGCCGCAGTGACTCGAAGCCGAGCGAGGTCATCATGTCCGCCTTGTGCACGCTGATGTAGGCCTCGCGGGTCGCTTCCTCGGTGCTCGTGCTCATTTCCGGGAAGCGGGCGGCCGTCGCCTCGAGGTCGGCTTCGTCGACCGGGCAGCAGAACTCCACCGCGGCGTCGCTGTCGTTGGTGACTTCGCCGTGGTAGCGCAGGAAAGGCAGCCCGGCGACGCCTTCGGGCCGTGAGACGGTCGGGCCGCCGAAGAGACCGAAGAGCGGCCCCGCGAACGGGCCGATCTGTTCGGCGGTGAGCTGTTCGGTGACGCTGAGCAGTGTGCGAGCCGGGATTTCCCGGACAAGTACCTCATACATGGTGGTTCGCTCCCCTATGAGCCGGTCGATGAGGAAGCCGACCAGTTCCCGCTTGGCCTTGACGGCCAGCTCCTGCTCCGCCCAGTAAGCCGCCAGCTCGCGAGCCGCCGCGTCGGCCGGGAGATCGATGACCTTCCGGATCCGGGCGAGCGGCATGTCGAGTTGGCGCAACTGGGCGACCTGACGAGCCCTCGGCAGCTGGTCCGGCGAGTACCAGCGGTAGCCGGTGCCCGGATCGACATGCACGGGTGACAGCAGGCTCAGGTCGTCATAGAGCCGCAACGCCTTCGGCGAAAGCCGGGCCAGCCTGGCGAACGCGCCGATGGCGAGCAGGTCCATGGTCGTCTCCCTCGTCCCGGGCGGGCGCCCGGTCGCCACCGACTCTGCGGCCGTCCCCAAGGGCAAGGTCAAGCATGACTGACAGTCGGCCCCGACGAGGTGATTGAGCGAGGTGCCAGCCCGTGCCGATCGGTCATGCCTACGCCGTGTCGAGTCGTATCAACTCGCTGGTGAGAAACCGCCACTGACTCTCAATGTCACGCCACAGGTCGAGACAAGCCGACTGCGTTGTGGTCACCATGTAGTCCGGTCGCGGGCAATGGTCGCTGAACGCCTTGTCTCGCAACTTCGCGACACGCCCGCCGTAGCCGATGACGTTCACGTAGCGAGCCGCGTCCTTACGAGCCTGGGCGAACCCACTGATCTCGTCGATCAGCCTTGCGAACTGAAGGTCTGGAAGCTGGCAGAACCATCCCATTGGATCGCCACCGTTCGACCGGTCGTACTTCTCCCGGCAGTAGCGCAACGCCCCGTTCATTTCGTCGATTCGCTGTCCGAATTTGTGCAGGACCGTGCCATCGACAACGGTCGGGGACGGCATGATCACCGAAGCGGGCGTGGATGCTGGTGGCATCTCAACGGTCACCGTGGTGGTCACGGGACCGCTGGTCCGGCAACTCGCCATCGCCGCTCCGGCACTGATCAGGAGGACAAAAAGCAAGCGGCGCATGCTGGACTCTTTCGACGTCGCCCTCTCTTCAGAAGACGTGTCGGGAAGTCGCCGCCGCGCACAGGCGTGTTACGACCGGCACGCTACGGAACATGGGGCGCCTTTGTGAGGCTATGCGTCGTACGGGGGCCTTGTCACGTCGTCGCCCGAAGTGGGAAGCCATCAGCCGGCTTGAGAGCGGCGTGCCTTCAGCAGCTGGGTGAGACGTTCGCGGAGGTCGGGGCTCAGCGGTGGCGCGTCCTCGACCAGCTTCGCGATCCGCGCCTGGGTTTCGGGGGTCAGCGCGCTGGTGCGCTGAGCCGTGTCGGCTTCGTTCACGGTGCCGAGTTTTGCCGAGGTGCTCCGGAAAAGCGCCCCCTGGCAGCCGGATTCACCTGGTCGAGCGGTGGGCGGTCGCGCTCAGCGACGGCGGCCGCGCCTGGTCGGTGGCGGGTCGATGCCGAGCATCTCCGCTGCCATCTCCTGTGACTCGGCGAACTTGCCGGTGGGCTGGTCAGGGGCCCGGCGCAGCGCGGACGGGCGCATCCGGTTGTAGCCGCGGACCGAGACCGGGCGCCGGGTGCGGATCTCGTAGGCGGGGTCGTCGGCCAGCGCTGAGGCCAGTTCCTTGTCGATCAGGATCGTGCCGGGACGGGCTATTGACGTCAGGCGGGCCGCGAGGTTGACCACCGAGCCGTAGACGTCGCCGAAGCGCGACAAGACCCGGCCGGACGCCAAGCCGGCGCGGACGGCGGGCAGTTCCTCGTCCTCGGCGGTGCGCTCGGCCAGCGTGAGCGCGATCTCGGCGGCGTCGGCGGGGGAGTCGCAGACGAAGAGGACCTCGTCGCCGATCATCTTGACGACGCGGCCGTGGTGCTCGGCGATGACCTCCGTGGTGACCATCTCGAACGCGTCGAGCACCGCGCTCAGCTCGGCCTCGTCGACCTGCCTGGTCAGCCTGGTGTAGCCGACCATGTCGACGAAGCCGACCACCTGCAGGCCCGCTTCGACCTCTTCGTCGGTCGCGACGAGCGCACGCCCCGCGTAGGCGGCCAGATGCCGCCGCCAGACGAAGCTCTGGACACGCTCCAGTTCGGGCAGCAGCCGCTCGACCAGACGGGCGATCTGGCGCTCGCTTTTGGCCAGCTCTGGGTTCTCGGTGATGAGCTGGCGCAGCATGAGCACCTGCCACTCCGCGAGGCGCGACAGGTGCTGGCCGAGCGCGCGAGTCACCGCGACCTCCATGCTCGGGTCGACCAGGCCGGAGTTGACCAGCTGGTCGGCCGTCTTGAGCACGTCGACGTCGGCGTCGGTGAACACCACCTCGTCGTCGTTGACCGTCGCGAAACCCAGCGCGCGCCAGAGCCGGCGTGCGCGTTCTTCCGGCACGCCGGTCTTCTCGGCCACTTCGAGGCGGGTGTAGCGGCGCCGCCCGCCCAGCAGGACCTTTTCGAGCCGCTGCTGGAGTTCGTCGGGATCGGGCTCGCTCACGTCGTGTGCACGATGAGCACGTCGACGCCGGACTTGCGGGCCACCTCGGACGGCACCGAGCCCAGGATGCGCCCGGCGAGGCTGTTCAGCCCCCGGTTGCCCACCACGAGCAGGTCGGCCTTGTGGTCGGCCGCGACCTGGCGCAGCGAAACCACGGGGTCGCCTTCGATGGCGACGGTCTCGATCTTCGACGCGCCCGCCTTGGCGGCGCGGTCGCGGGCGGAGAGCAGCGTGTCCTCGGCGGGCGCGGAGCCCACCACCTGGTACGCCTCCTCGCGGAGCACGTCCTGCGCCTTGTCCACGTCGCCACGGCTGGCCGGGTGGTACGCGCACGCGATCACCAGCGTCGCGCCCGCGTCGGCGGCGACACCGGCCGCGCGGTCCACCGCGGCGAACGAGGTCTCGGAGCCGTCGGTGCCGACGACCACGGTCTGATAGGCGGGCATTGAGTCCTCCTGGCGAGCCGTATCCCTCTGGTCGGGACGAAGGTTACTCGCCAGTTGGTTTCGCCGCTCCCGCTGGCTTGGGTGCGGGCTTCGCCGCAGGTACGGAGGCTTTCGAGATGCGCACGGTGGCCTGCGAGTCGGGGTTCATGATCTCGGCGGCCTTCTCCGCGATCGGTCCGGTTTCGCCCAGTACCGTGCTGGCTTCGCTCAGTGACACGCGCGCGGCGCGTACCTGCTCGGCGAGGCTCGCGCGGACCTTGCGCAGCACCTCGACGCGCTCGGCGGCCTGATTGATCCGGCGGTTGGACTCCTCCGTGGCCTCGCGGACGCGGCGGTGGCTCTCGTCGGACGCCTCGGCGAGCCTGGCGTTGGCCTCGGTGATCGAGTCCTGCTTGCGCTTGTTGGCGTCTTCGACCGATTCGCGGCGCCGCTTCTCGATCTCGGCCTTCGCCTTGGTCTCCTCGTCGAGCACCTCGGCGCGGATCCTGGCCGCGTCGTCTGTCGCCTCGCGGACGCGGCGCGCGGCCTCGGCCTTGCTGGCCGCTTCCTGCTCGGCCAGCACGCGCATCGCCTCGGTACGGCGCGAGGCCATGGCGATCTCGAAGTCCTCTTCGATCTGGTTGCGCCGGGCCTCTGCCTCGGCGTCGAGCCGCTCGACCTCGGCGCGCGCCTTGTCGAGGACGCCGCGGTGCTCGGCCTCCATTTCCTTGCGGCGCGCGTCGAGCTCGTTCAGCAACTGCTCGTACCGGGCACGCATGGCGCTCGCGTCGGTCTCGGCCTTGGCCCTGATGTGCCCGGCCTCGGCCTCCGCGCGCGCCTTGGTGTCGGCGGCCTCGTCCTGCGCGAGGCGCAACATCCGTTGCAGGCGCTCGGAAAGCCCCTCGATGCTCGTCGGCGGCTGCGCGAGGCGCTCGACCTGGCCACGCAGATCCCTGATCTCGCCGCGCGCCACTTCGAGCTGCCGCGCCAGATCGCCGGACTGCGAGATCGCCGCGTCGCGGTCGGCCGCGAGCATCTTCAGATCGGCGTCGAGCCGTTCGAGGTGCTCGTCGACCTGCGCACGGTGATAGCCACGCTTCGCCAGGTCGAAACCGGCGCCCAGCGGCACAAGCTCCCGTTCATCGCCAAGGCTCATTCCCCTACCGTAGCCGGAAGCCGGTCACGACCGGGTGAGCACCCTGGCGAGAATTCACGCGCCCCGGAATGCGTTGATCTTGTCGAGGTGCTTTTCCCGCATTGCCTGATCGCGCACACCGAGGCCTTCTTCCGGTGCCAGCGCGAGCACGCCGACCTTGCCCTGGTGGGCATTCCGGTGCACATCGAGCGCGGCCTGGCCGGTGTCCTCCAGTGCGTACGTCTTGGACAGTGTGGGATGGATCAAACCCTTGGCGATCAACCTGTTCGCCTCCCACGACTCGCGGTAGTTCGCGAAATGGGAGCCGATGATCCGCTTGAGGTTCATCCACAGGTACCGGTTGTCGAACTGGTGCATATAGCCCGACGTCGAGGCGCAGGTGACGATCGTGCCGCCCTTGCGCGCGGCGTAAACCGACGCGCCGAACGTTTCACGGCCGGGGTGCTCGAACACGATGTCCGGGTCCTCGCCGCCGGTCAGTTCGCGGATCTTCGCGCCGAACCGCTGCCATTCCTTGGGATCCTGGTTGTGCTCGTCCTTCCAGAACTTGTAACCCTCGGCGTTGCGGTCGATCACCAGCTCCGCGCCGAGTTTCCGGCAGATTTCCGCCTTTTCCGGGCTGGAGACGACGCAAACCGGGATCGCGCCGCCGTTGAGCGCGTATTGCGTGGCGTAGGAGCCCAATCCACCGGACGCGCCCCAGATGAGCACGACGTCGCCCTGCTTCATGTCGGCGCCGTTGCGCGAGACCAGCTGGCGGTACGCGGTCGAGTTGACGAGCCCGGGGGAGGCGGCCTCTTCCCAGGTGAGGTGATCCGGCTTCGGCATCAGCTGGTTGGCCTTGACGAGCGCGATCTCGGCGAGCCCGCCGAAGTTGGTCTCGAAGCCCCAGATGCGCTGCTCGGTGTCGAGCATCGTGTCGTTGTGCCCGTCCGGGCTCTCCAGCTCGACGTTGAGGCAGTGCGCGACGACCTCGTCGCCCGGCTTCCAGTTGTGCACGCCGACGCCGGTGCGCAGCACGACGCCGGACAGGTCGGAGCCGACCACGTGATACGGCAGGTCGTGGCGCTTGGAAAGCGGCGAGAGCTTGCCGTAGCGCTTGAGGAACTTGAAGGTCGACACCGGTTCGAAGATCGACGTCCACACGGTGTTGTAGTTGATGGCGCTGGCCATCACGGCGACGAGCGCCTCGCCGGGGCCGAGTTCGGGCACCGGGACCTCGTCGAGGTGCAGCGACTTGCGCGGGTCCTTGTCGCGGGAGTCGAGCCCTTCGAACATGTCGGTCTCGTCCGCGTGCACGGTGACACCCCGGTAGCTCTCCGGCACGGCCAGCGACCCGACCGCGTCGAGTTCACCGGTCAGGATGGCCTGCTGGATCTCGCCGAGCTGCGTCATCGGAACCTCCACGGGGAGTGGTTGCGGCGTTGGCGAACAAAATTACTGGTCGGTAACTCGCGATCACAACAGTACGAGACGTGAAGCACTCTGTCGTGCCGAAGTGTTATTTGACCGGGCGGCCAATCAAGCGGAGCATCGGAGGCGGAGGTGAACAAAGATGACCGAAACTTCGACCCGTCCGTGGATGCGCCCGCATGACTGGGCGGAAGTGCTGCTCGGGGTGGTTGCCGCACTGTCGCCACTCTGGATGGACACCGACAACACCGCCATGTGGACGATGATCGTGCTCGGCGCGCTCATCGCACTCGACGGTCTGGCCTCGCTGGCGAGGCCGGGGATGGTCTACGGCGAAGGCGCGCAGATCGTGTTCGGCGCCCTGCTGTTCCTGTCACCGTGGGTGCTGAGCTACACCGAGTTCAACGGTGCCGCCTGGACCGCGTGGATCGTCGGTGTGCTGACCATCGTGGTCGGCGCGGCCGCTGTGCCCGTCGCCAACGCGGCGCACAAGATGGCCGGTTCGCACTGAAAACTGAAAGACTGATCCGATGAACGACGACTCGGCGAAAGAGCGCATCCTGCTCGCTGCGGAAGAGCTTTTCGCCGAGTCCGGTTTCGACGCCACCCCGACCTCACGCATCGCCGAGCGCGCCGGCGTGCCCAAGGGTCTCGTCCACTACTACTTCCGTCGCAAGCCCGATCTGCTCACCGCGCTCGTCGAGCGGCTGCCCGACGAGCGCGTCGAGCCGGAGAACGTCGTCGTGCCCGGCGACATCGCGAGCAGCCTGCGCGGGCTCGTCGTCGAGCTCGACCGCAGGCTGAGCGGTTCGCGCATGCTTTCCCACCTGCTGTGGCGCGAAGCGGACACGCATCTCGCGGTCCGCGACGCGCTGCACGAGCGGTTCCAGGCGCTGGTCCGGCAGGTGCGCGCGGTGATCGTCGCCGCCGCGGGCTGCAGGCTCGAACGCGCCGACATCGACAGCGCGTCCGGGCTGCTGGCGCGCGCGGTCAGCTACCGGCATTCCGTCGCGCGGCACAGCGACGACGACATCCCCGGTGAGCTGGAACAAGAGCTGGCGTTCATCGCCGACGCCCTCACCGCGAAAGCTCAGTGAGCGGCAGGCTCCACCAGTTCGACGAGCACGCCGCCCGCGTCCTTGGGGTGCACGAAGTTGACCCGGCTGTTCGACGTGCCGCGCTTGGCCGCGTCGTAGAGCAGGCGCAGGCCCTTGGCGCGCAGCGCTTCGGCCGCGGCGTCCACATCGGACACCCGGTAGGCCAGTTGCTGGAGCCCCGGTCCGCTCTTCGCGATGAACTTGCCGATCGCGGAGTCCTCGCGCAGCGGCGCGAGCAGCTGGATCGCGGTGCCGCCGCCACCGGGCGCGTAGAGCATGGCCTCGCGGACACCCTGCTCTTCGTTGACCTCCTCGTGGCCGACCTCCAGCCCGAAATTCTCGGTGTGGAAGGCGATCGCGGCGTCGAGGTCGGGCACGGCGATGCCGACGTGGTCGATGGCCGTCACGTAGGGCTTCAGCGCGTCGTTCATGCGGGGAACATTAGGTGCCGCCCCTCACACTGTGTCAATTCAGAGAGGTGAATGCCCGGTATGGTCCGTGGAGACCGCCGTGCGCCGATGCTTGGAGGAAGTCGTGTCCGGTTCCGTGATCCTGGGTGCCGCCCGCACCCCGATCGGACGTCTGCTCGGATCCCTGAAGGACTTCACCGGAGCCCAGCTCGGCGGCGTGGCCATCAAGGCCGCGCTGGAGCAGGCCGGTGTCTCGCCGGATGCCGTGCAGTACACGATCATGGGCCAGGTGCTCACCGCCGGCGCGGGCCAGATCCCCGCCCGCCAGGCCGCTGTCGCCGCGGGCATCCCGATGAGTGTGCCGGCGCTGACCATCAACAAGGTCTGCCTGTCCGGGCTCGACGCCATCGCGCTCGCGGACCAGCTGATCCGCGCCGGTGAGTTCGAGCTGATCGTGGCCGGTGGCCAGGAGTCGATGACGCAGTCGCCGCACCTGCTGCCGAAGTCGCGCTCCGGGTTCAAGTACGGCGACACCACGCTCGTCGACCACATGGCCTACGACGGCCTGTTCTGCGCGTTCGACCAGGTCGCGATGGGTTCGTCGACGGAGAAGTACAACACCCGCTACGGCATCACCCGCGAGCAGCAGGACGAGTTCTCCGCGCGCTCGCACCAGCGCGCCGCCGCCGCGATCGCCGAAGGCCGGTTCACCGCCGAGATCGCGCCGGTTTCGATCCCGCAGCGCAAGGGTGACCCGGTCGTCTTCGACACCGACGAAGGTGTCCGCGCCGACACGACCGCCGCGAGCCTCGCGAAGCTGCGCCCGGCGTTCGCCTCCGACGGCACGATCACCGCGGGCTCGGCTTCGCAGATCTCCGACGGCGCCGCCGCCGTAGTGGTCGCCAGCCCCGCCATGGCCGAGAAACTCGGCATCACCCCGCTCGCCGAGATCGGCGCGCACGGTGTGGTCGCCGGACCGGACGCGAGCCTGCACGAGCAGCCGTCGAACGCGATACTCGCCGCGCTGTCGAAGGCGGGCCTGACCGCCGACGCGCTCGACCTGGTCGAGATCAACGAGGCGTTCGCGGCCGTCGGCCTGGTCTCGTCGGACAAGCTGGGCCTCGACGCCTCGAAGGTCAACGTCGACGGCGGCGCGATCGCGCTGGGCCACCCGATCGGCGCATCCGGCGCCCGGCTCGCCGTGCACCTGGTGCACGAGCTGCGCCGCCGCGGTGGCGGGCTCGGCGCGGCCGCGCTGTGCGGTGGCGGCGGCCAGGGTGACGCGCTGCTGATTCGCGTCCCGTAGATGCCCTTGGAGCTCGATGTCGCGGACCTGGTCTCACGTGCGCGTGACGGCCAGGCCCGCGCGATCGCGCGGCTGATCTCGCTGGTCGAGGACGCGCATCCCCAGCTGCGCGAGGTCGCCGCCGCGCTGACCCCGTTCACCGGGCGGGCCCAGATCGTCGGGCTCACCGGGCCGCCGGGTGTCGGTAAGTCGACATCGACGTCCGCGCTGCTCACGGCGTTGCGCAGGCAGGGCAAGCGGGTCGGCGTGCTGGCGATCGACCCGTCGTCGCCGTTCTCCGGCGGCGCGCTGCTCGGCGACCGGATCCGGATGACCGAGCACGCGGTCGACCCCGGCGTGTTCATCCGGTCGATGGCCACCCGTGGGCATCTCGGCGGGCTCGCGTGGGCGACGCCGCAGGCCGTGCGCGTGCTCGACGCTGCGGGGTTCGACGTGGTGCTGATCGAGACGGTCGGCGTCGGCCAGTCCGAGGTGGACGTCGTGAAGCTCGCCGACACCACCGTGGTGCTGCTCGCGCCCGGCATGGGCGACGGGATCCAGGCCGCGAAGGCCGGGGTGCTGGAGATCGCCGACCTGTTCGTGGTCAACAAGGCCGACCGCGAGGGCGCCGACGCGACCATCCACGATCTCAAGCAGATGATCTCGTTGTCCCGCAGGGAGATCCGCGGCCCGAGCTGGCGCCAGCCGATCCTGCCGACGGTCGCCTCGCGCGGCGAAGGCGTCGACGACGTCGTGAAGTCTCTGGAAGAACACCACGCCTGGCTCTCTTCGCGGGGTGAGCTCGCCCAGCGCCGCGCCGCACGCGCCCGGTCCGAGGTCGAGGCGATCGCGTTGCAGATATTGCGCGCCGAACTGGTCGACGTGCGCGGCGACCGGCTGGCCGAGCTGGCGTCCTCGGTCGTCGAGCGCGCGCTCGATCCGTACTCGGCGGCCGATCGCCTGGTCGCGGATTTGCGCGGTTAACGACTTTGGCGGGGAAAAACCGCCCTATACTTCCCGAGTTTCGTTGCCGAAGCTGGGAGGGACGTCCGTGCTCCGTACGGTCGCTGTTGCCGCTGTCTCCGTGCTCGCCACCTTGACCTTGACGGGGGTGGCCTCGGCCGACACCCCGCCGCCCAAGGTCACCAAGGGCCCGTGCCAGTACACCGAGACGCCTGACGAGCCCGCGTCGCGCCCGGTCCCGTTGCCGCCGGACCCCCGCCACACGCCGTCGTGGGGCACCGTGGCAGTGAAACTGAAGGGCAGCCAGGGCGACATCGGCCTGACGCTGAACCGCAAGCAGGCCCCGTGCACGGTGCAGAGCTTCCTGCACCTGACGAAGCACCGGTTCTACGACATGACCACATGCCACCGCCTGACGGCCTACCCGACGTTGAAGGTCCTGCAGTGCGGCGACCCGTCGGGCACCGGCGAGGGCGGCCCCGGCTACAAGTACAAGGACGAGCTCCCGACCGACCTGCCGCCCGCACCCACCGACCCGACCGGCGCACGCCGCGTCTACGCCCGCGGCGTGCTCGCGATGGCCAACGCGGGCCCGGCCACCAACGGCAGCCAGTTCTTCGTGGTCTACGGCGACTCGGCGCTCCGCCCGAACTACACGATCTTCGGCACGGTCGACGCCGAGGGCCTTCACACGCTCGACAAGATCGCCGCTGGCGGCATCCAGCCGGACCCGTCCTCACCGGGAACCCCGGTCGACGGGGCGCCGGTGCTGCCCGCCAAGATCCTCAAGGCCCGCATCTGGTGCTGAGGCGGGCTGGGGTCGTGAGTGTTTACGCCGGTGAGAACCGGCCGTACCACTCACGACCCTCAGGAGTCCAGGACGACCGAGACGATGCCCGCGAAGTGGGCCAGGCGGGCGACTTCGGCCGCGCGGAAGAGGGGGCCGCCGGGGCGGCCGACCAGCAGTGCCTTGCCGGGCTTGCCGAGTGGGGTGGCCGCGAGTTCCGTGCCCAGCTCCTGCCAGGTCTCCGGGACCCAGGACTCCTCGCCGTCCAAGACCGTCGCGCGCTCGAGGGGGAGCCAGGGCAGGTGGGTGATCGGGACCTCGGGCGCCGCCGAGGAGGCCGCGAGGCGGTGGATGCCGCCTTCGCCGTGTTCGACCACCAGTGACCAGCCGGCGCGGATGATGCGGGGGACGCCCTCGGCGAGGATGTGCAGGCCCATCTTGGGCTGGGCGGCGATCTCCTCGACGAGCTCGAGCTCGCGGTGGGTGTCCAGCACGCCCGCGTAGGGGCGGACCGCGTCGACCTCGACCCCTTCGACGCTTTCGGCAGCGGTGATGAGCGCGTCGGGGAGCCTGCCGGAGGGAAGCTCGACCACCAGGTCGTCGATGGCTATGCCGCTGCCGCGCTCGACCACGTCGACGCTCAGTATGTCCGCGCCGATCGTGCCGAGTGCGGTGGCCACCGCGCCCAGTGTCCCCGGGCTGTCCGGCAGCTGCACCCGGATGAGGAACGACAACACGAGCCCCTCTCACTCTTTGCGAAACTCTTCGGCGTCCCGGCCTGGTGCTGGGAACGCGCTCGCCGGGCGACGATTGTGGCAGACCGGGGTTATGAACGGGCTCTCAGTCCGTACACCGGGAACTAACGGTTTGAGCTCGACCCATAGACTCGTGGCTTCCGATAAGCCCGAGAACAGCGCACACCAGAGGTTATCCGCGTGCCCACGATCTCCCGCGACGAAGTCGCGCATCTCGCCAAGCTGGCCAGGCTGGCCGTCACCGACGAGGAACTGGACGTTTTCGCAGGTCAGCTCGACCAGATCCTCGACGCCGTCGCCAAGGTCGGCCAGGTGGCCGACCAGGAAATCCCGCCGACCTCACACGCCGTCCCGCTGACGAACGTGTTCCGTGAGGACGTCGTGAAGCCGAGCCTGTCGCAGCAGCAGGCGCTCTCCGGGGCGCCAGCCGAGGAAGAGGGCCGGTTCCGCGTGCCGCGCATTCTGGGGGAGGAACAGTGACCGATCTCATCAAGCTCACGGCCGCCGAGCTGGCCGAGAAGATCCAGCAGCGTGAGGTGTCGGCCGTCGAGGTCGCACAGGCGCACCTGGACCGGATCGCCAAGATCGACGAGCACGTGCACGCCTTCCTGCACGTCGACGCCGAGGGCGCGCTCGCCGCCGCCCGCGCGGTCGACGAGTCGGAGAAGCCGGCGTCGCCGCTCGCCGGTGTGCCGCTCGCGCTCAAGGACGTGCTGACCACCACGGACATGCCGACCACGGCCGGTTCGCGCACGCTCGAAGGCTGGGTCCCGCCGTACGACGCCACCGTCACGCGCAAGCTGCGCGAGGCCGGTGTCGTCATCCTCGGCAAGACCAACATGGACGAGTTCGCGATGGGCTCCTCCACCGAGAACTCGGCGTACGGCCCGACGCACAACCCGTGGGACCACTCGCGCATCCCCGGCGGCTCCGGCGGTGGCTCGTCGGCGTCGCTCGCGGCGTTCGAGGCCCCGCTGGCCATCGGCACCGACACCGGCGGCTCGATCCGCCAGCCCGGCGCCGTCACCGGCACCGTCGGCGTGAAGCCGACCTACGGCGGCGTGTCGCGCTACGGCCTCATCGCCTTCTCGTCCTCGCTCGACCAGGCCGGTCCCTGTGCCCGGACGGTGCTCGACGCCGCGCTGCTGCACGAGGTCATCGGCGGGTACGACCCGATGGACTCGACCTCGATCAACGCGCCGGTCCCGCCGGTCGTCGCCGCGGCCCGCGAAGGCATGAAGGGCGACCTCAAGGGCGTGCGCGTCGGCGTGGTCAAGGAGTTCGGCGGCGACGGCTACCAGCCGGGCGTCACCCGCTCCTTCGAGGCGGCCGTCGAGCAGCTGCGCGCGCTCGGCGCCGAGGTCGTCGAGGTGTCCTGCCCGGCGTTCACCCTCGCGCTGCCCGCGTACTACCTGATCGCGCCGAGCGAGTGCTCGTCGAACCTCGCCAGGTTCGACGCCATGCGCTACGGCCTGCGCGTGTCGGACGACGGCGCGCACAGCGCCGAAGAGGTCATGTCGCTGACCAGGGAAAAGGGCTTCGGCCCCGAGGTCAAGCGCCGGATCATGCTTGGCACCTACGCGCTCTCGTCCGGTTACTACGACGCCTACTACGGCTCGGCGCAGAAGGTGCGGACGCTGATTTCACGCGACTTCGACGCCGCGTTCGAGAAGGTGGACGTGCTGGTGTCGCCGACGACGCCGACCACCGCGTTCAAGATCGGTGAGCGGGTCGACGACCCGATGGCCATGTACCTGGCGGACCTGTGCACCATCCCGTCGAACCTGTCGGGCAACGCCGCCATGAGTGTCCCGAGTGGACTGTCCGATGAGGACGGCCTGCCGGTCGGCCTGCAGATCATGGCCCCGTCGCTCGCCGACGACAGGCTGTACCGCGTCGGCGCCGCGTACGAGGTCGCGCGCAACGACGCAGCTGGTGGCGCGCTGATCCACCAGGTTCCGGAGCTGGGAGGAAAGGCGTGACCGCCGTGGCTGAACTGATGGACTACGCCGAGGTGATCGAGCGTTTCGACCCGGTGCTCGGGCTCGAGGTGCACGTGGAGCTGTCCACGAACACCAAGATGTTCTGCGGCTGCGAGAACGTCTTCGGCGGTGACCCGAACACGCACACCTGCCCGACCTGCCTCGGCCTGCCCGGCTCGCTGCCGGTGGTCAACGGCAAGGCGGTGGAGAGCGCCATCCGCATCGGCCTCGCGCTGAACTGCGAGATCGCCGAGTGGTGCCGGTTCGCCCGGAAGAACTACTTCTACCCGGACATGCCGAAGAACTTCCAGACCTCGCAGTACGACGAGCCGATCGCCTTCAACGGTTACCTCGACGTCACACTCGACGACGGCGAGATCGTGCGCGTCGAGATCGAGCGCGCGCACATGGAAGAGGACACCGGGAAGTCGCTGCACGTCGGCGGCGCGACCGGGCGGATCCACGGCGCGGAGCACTCGCTGCTCGACTACAACCGCGCAGGCGTGCCGTTGATCGAGATCGTCACCAAGACGATCGAGGGCACCGGCGAGCGCGCGCCCGAGGTCGCTCGCGCGTACGTTTCCGCGCTGCGTGACCTGCTCAAGGCGCTCGACGTGTCCGACGTCCGGATGGACCAGGGCTCGCTGCGCTGCGACGCCAACGTCTCGCTCATGGCCAAGGACGCGACCGAGTTCGGCACGCGCACCGAGACCAAGAACGTGAACTCGCTGCGGTCGGTCGAGCGCGCGGTGCGCTACGAGATGACCCGGCAGGCGGCGATACTCGCCGACGGCGGCAGCATCAAGCAGGAGACCCGGCACTTCCAGGAGGCTGACGGCTCGACCGCGTCCGGCCGCACCAAGGAGACCGCCGAGGACTACCGGTACTTCCCGGAGCCCGACCTGGTCCCGATCGCGCCGTCGCGCGAGTGGGTCGACGAGCTGCGCGGCACCCTGCCGGAGATGCCCGCGGTGCGCCGCAAGCGCATCCAGGAGGAGTGGCAGCTCAGCGACGCCGAGCTGCGCGACCTGCTCAACCTCGGCGCGGTCGACCTGATCGCCGCCACGGTCGACGCGGGCGCCACGTCCGCCGAGGCGCGTGCCTGGTGGGTCGCCACGCTGGCACAGGAGGCCAACACCCGCGAGGTCGACCTCGACGCGCTGCCGATCACCCCGGCGCAGGTCGCCGAGATCATCGCGCTGGTCAACTCCGGCGAGCTCACCAACAAGCTGGCCAAGCAGGTCGCGACCGGGGTGCTCGACGGCGAGGGCTCGCCGCGCGAGGTCGTCGAGAAGCGTGGGTTCAAGGTCGTCTCCGACGACTCCGCGCTGCTCGCCGCCATCGACGAGGCGCTCGCCGCGCAGCCGGACATCGCGGGCAAGATCCGCGACGGCAAGGTGGCGGCCGCGGGCGCGATCGTCGGCTCGGTCATGAAGGCCACGAAGGGCCAGGCCGACGCCAAGCGCGTGCGTGAGCTGATCATCGAGCGGGTCGGTTCCGGAAGTTGACGTTCAAGGTCGGAAGCGTCTCCTGGCGCGAGTGGGTCGGCTTCGGCGCAGGCCTGCTCGCGGCGGGGACGCTGTTCCTGCCGTGGACCACGCTGAGCGCGGCGTCGCCCGAGATCGAGTCGGCGCTGCGCGCGCTGCCGGCCGACGACGTCGTGCGTGACGCGTGGAAGTCGGATTTCTTCGCGTGGTGCCCGCCGATCCTGCTGCTGCTGACCGGACTGGCGGTCGCGCTCTTCGGGCAGGTCCGCAAGGCCAGGGTGAGCGGGCTGCCCGCGCTGTGGCTGGTGGCGTCGGCAGGGAACCTGCTGCTGATGGTCGCGGGCTGGTACGCCATCGGCTGGCAGTTCGGGAGTGAACAGCGCGCGTTGTTCGAGGCCGGCGGGATCGCGATCACGCCGTCGTACGGGCGCTACCTCGCGCTGGCCTGCACGATCGTGAGCCTGGCCGCGGCGATCTTGGACGCGCGGGCGGCGCGCGAGGAGTACCGTGCGCCCAAGAAGAAGGTTCCGCTCAAGGACTCGTGAGTGTTCCCGACGGTTCTCACCGTCGGCAACACTCACAAGTCCTTCATTCGCGGGTTGCTTCTGAAAGCGCTTTCTGGTTACCGTCGGGGCATCCCGATCGACCGGAGGTGCACTGGTGACTGCGAGAAAGCGCTTACGCGCCGCGCTCATCGGCACCGGCGGCATCGCCGATGTTCATTTGATCGCTTTCCGAGCCCGCGAAACGGACATAGACCTCGTAGTGGCCGTCGACATCGACGAGGCCAGGGGCGGCACGTTCGCGCGGGAAGCTGGCGTCACGCCGGCCACCGCCTCGCTGTACAAGTCCGCGTTCACCGGGCGGACCGTGCGCCACGGCGAGATCACCTCCGGCGACCCGTTCTATCGCTCGATGGACGGCCGGATCAGGGAAGGCGTGACAACGTGACCGAGAAGATCACCGTCACCCACCGCCATGGCGAGAAGATCACCGTCGAAGCGCTCGGTGTCGAGCTGCTGTCCTATGTGTACAAACCGGATCCCGTCGCCTATGAAGCGCAGAAGCCTTATGCTCACCCGATCCGGACCCTCCAGGGCAGTCTCGTCTCCGGGTACCGGCCCGCCGATCACCGGTGGCACAAGGGCATCCAGATGACGTCGAGTCATCTGTCCGGCCAGAATTTCTGGGGTGGCTGGACGTATGTGCCCGGCGATTGGTACCAGGATCTGCCGGACAAGATCGGCCGGATGCGCCATGACGCGTTCGACGATTTCATCGTCGAGGACGAGAAACTGACCATCTGCGAGCGGCTCACCTGGATCGAGAACGGCGGCGAGCACTGGGCGAGCGAGCAACGCGACCTCGTGGTGCACTCGGTCGAGCCGGAAGAGGGCTCCTGGGCGCTCGATTGGTCGATCAAGCTCACGAACCTGTGTGACGAGCCGCTCAGGTTCGGCAGCCCGACGACCGCGGGCCGTGAGCTGGCCGGATACACCGGACTGCACTGGCGTGGCCCGCGTGATTTCAGCGGCGGCGCGGTGTTCGGCCCCGACGGCGCCGAGGAGATGATGGGCAAGCAGGCGCCGTGGCTCGCGTTCGTCGGTGAGCACGACGCCTTCGACGCCAAGTCGACCCTTGTTTTCGCGCACGCGCCCGAAAACGCGGACGCGATCCACGAGTCGCACTGGTTCGTGCGCTCCGATGTCACGCCGATGGTGGCGATCTCGTGGGCGTTCTTCGAGGAGTTCGAACTGCCGCCCGGCGAGAGTTTCTCCTATCGCTACCGGGTGATCGTCGCGGACGGCGGCTGGGACCGTGACCGCGTCGAGGTCTATCTCAAGTCACATGGGTGGGGCTGATGACTTTTCCTTTGCCAGGCGCGATCGGGCTTTCCCATCTGCGCGCGTACCCGTGGGAGGCGGCGGACGGCGTCTGCGGCGGCAGCCCGCATGTGCATCTCGCGTGCACCGAGGCGTACGTCGTCACCGGCGGCCACGGCGCGGTGCAGACGCTGGGTGCCGACGGCTACCGCGAGACCGAACTCGAAGCGGGCGTGATCGCCTGGTTCTCGCCGGGCACCGTGCATCGCATGGTCCAGCGCGATGACCTCCGGATCACCGTGCTCATGCAGAACAGCGGCCTGCCCGAGGCGGGCGACGCGGTGTTCACCTTCCCGCCGGAGGTGCTCGCCGACGCGGATGAGTACGCAAAAGCGGCCGCGCCGCCCCACGACGAAGACCAGGCGCGCAAACGTCGTGACCTGGCGATCAGCGGTTACCTCCCGATCAGGGACGCGTTGCGAGACGGCGACAGCGAGCCGTTCACCGCGTTCCAGACCGCGGCCGTGGCGCTGGTCCAGCCGAAGGTCGAGCAGTGGTTCCCCCGGTGGCGCGCGGGCGCGCTCGCCGCGGCCGAACTGACCGGCGAGCACCTCAAGGCGCTCGTGAACGGCGACGCGAGCCATCTCGCGCACGCGGGCGTGCAAGTCGCCGAACCGGCCAAACGCGACGGCTTCGGCATGTGCGGCCGTCGCGCGGAATACGAGATCCCCTTCAGTGGACAGGAAAGGTGACCGGCATGACGCAGCCCACTTTGGGGGTCATTCTCAATGGCGCCACCGGCCGGATGGGCTATCGCCAGCATCTGGTCCGTTCGGTGCTCGCGATCCGCGAGCAGGGCGGTGTCGAACTGCCCGACGGGCGGCGCGTGCAGCTCGACCCGATCCTGGTGGGCCGCAACGAGACGAAGCTGAAGGAACTGGCCCAGCGGCACGGGCTGGAACGCTGGACGACCGACCTCGACAACGCGCTGTCGGACGACACGGCGACGGTGTACTTCGACGCGCAGATCACGTCCGCGCGTGAAAAGGCCGTGCGGGCGGCCATCGCGGCAGGCAAGCACATCTACTCCGAGAAGCCGGTCGCCGAGTCGGTCGCCGACGCGCTCGCGCTCGGCAGGCTCGCCGACGACGCCGGTGTGGTGCACGGCGTCGTGCACGACAAACTGTTCCTGCCAGGGCTTCTCAAACTGCGACGGCTCATCGACGGCGGCTTCTTCGGCCGGATCCTTTCCGTGCGCGGGGAATTCGGCTACTGGGTGTTCGAGGGCGACTGGCAGACCGCGCAGCGACCGAGCTGGAACTACCGGTCCGAGGACGGCGGCGGAATCGTGCTCGACATGTTCTGCCACTGGAACTACGTGCTGGAGAACCTCTTCGGCCGGGTCGAGGCGGTGACCGCGCGCGCGGTCACGCACATCCCGTCCCGCGTCGACGAGCAGGGCCTCGAGTATCCGGCGACCGCCGACGACGCGGCGTACGGGATCTTCGAGCTGGAGAACGGGATCATCGCGCAGATCAACTCGTCGTGGGCCGTGCGTGTCAACCGGGACGAGCTGGTCGAGTTCCAGGTGGACGGCACCGAGGGCAGCGCCGTCGCGGGCCTGCGGAAGTGCCGCGTGCAGCATCGCTCGGCCACACCGAAACCGGTGTGGAACCCCGATCTGCCCGCCACGGAACAGTTCCGTGACCAGTGGGCGGAGGTGCCCGACAACGCGGAATTCGACAACGGGTTCAAGGCACAGTGGGAAGTTTTCGTCCGCGACGTGGTCGCCGGGCGCCCGCACGCTTACGACTTCTACGCGGCGGCACGCGGAATCCAGCTCGCCGAGGCCGGACTCGCCTCTTCGGCGGAAGGTCGGCGCATAGAGATGACTCCGCTCGGCTAGTACGATTGCGCCTCATTCGAACGAGGGGGGCGCATGACAACGCTGAACATCCGGATCGATGGCGACGACGACCTGGACACCGAGACCAGGAGACTCCGGAAAGCGTTGCTGGAACTCGATGTCGAGGCCGTGCGCCTGCCCGCCGCCGACGCGCCGGACGGCGCGAAGGGGGCGGGCACCGACATCGGGTCCATGGTTGTCAGCCTCGGTGGCTCCGCGGTGCTGACCGCGCTGGTCACGGGTGTCAGCCAGGTCGTGCGGACGTGGGTCACCCGCTATGAGAAGCGTTCGGTCGTGATCGAGATCGGTGAGCACAAGCTGACGCTGACGGGCGGGAAGCCGGAAGAGCACGACGCGAAAGTCAAAGCCTTCCTGAAGTCGGTGGAGCGGAAGAACGGCTGACGCGTGAGTGGGATCCGCGACGCGCTCCTGATCGCGACGGGCAAGTACGACAGCGGGCGCCTCACCGAGCTGCGCTCACCCTGTGCGGACGTCGCCGAGCTGGCCGACGTGCTGGGCGATCCGGCGATCGGCTGGTTCGAGACGAAACAGCTCGTCGACGCGCCTGCGCACCGGGCGACACGGGCGATCGAGGAGTTCTTCCGCGACCGCAGCACCGATGACCTGCTGGTGCTGCACATTTCGTGCCACGGCGTGAAGAACGACGACGGCGAGCTCTACCTCGCGGCGGCGGACACCGAACTCGACCTGCTGGGCTCGACGGCCATCCCGGCGGCGTTCCTGCACGAGCAGATGAGCCGGTGCCGGGCCAAGTCGATCATCCTGTTGCTGGACTGCTGTTTCAGCGGCGCGGCGCTGCCGGGGATGAAGGCGTCGGCCACTGTGGACGCGAAAGAGCAGCTGGCGGGCTCGGGCCGGGCGATCCTGACGGCCACCAACCGCACCGAGTACGCGTGGGAGGGGAACCGGTTCCTCGAGCTGGAGCCGGAACCTTCCCGGTTCACCGAGGCGATCATCCACGGGCTGCGCACCGGGGAAGCCGACCGTGACGGCGATGGCAGGGTGGCCGTCGACGAGCTTTACGACCACGTCTTCGAGCGGCTGCGTGAGTCCGACGCCAAGCAGACCCCGCGCTACTGGGCCGATCTGGAGTATCGCGTCTTCCTCGCGAACACGGCGATCCCGATGCAGCCCGACCAGCCGGTGAAGGCCCAGCCCAAGACGGCGTGGCCGCAGCGCAAGGCCAGGCGCGGGCAGGACGCGCTGATCCGGCTGGATGTCTCGCTGAAGGATCTGGCGCTGGGCAAGGTCGACACGCTCAAGATCGACACCGCGATCACGTGCGGCTCCTGCCAGGGCCTGGGCACGTCCGCGGACTCGGTGGTGGAGCGTTGTACCCACTGCTCCGGGTACGGGCTCGACGGCGAACTGGACTGTGAGGAGTGCACGGGGTTCGGGACGCTGATCCGGAATCCGTGCGCCGTCTGCGCCGGTGACGGCCGCGTGCGCACCACGCGGACCATGACCTTCCGGCTGCCGCAGGGCATCACGAACGGCATGCGGGTCCGGTTCTCCGAGCAGGGCGAGGTCGGGCCGGGCGGCGGACCGGCCGGTGACGTCTACCTCGAGGTCGCCGAGCTGGCCGACGCCAAGTTCGAACGACGCGGCCGTGACCTGCACTGCACGATCACCGTCGCGGCCGACCTCGCGCGCACCGGCGGGATCGTCGACCTCGCCACCTTCGACGGCGTGCGCAAGATCCGCATCCCCGGCGGGATCAAGTCGGGCAAGACGGTCCGCGTGGCGGGGCTCGGGTTCCCGGAGGTGGACGGCAGCGGCCGCGGCAACCTGATGGTCACCGTCGAAGTGCCGAGGGCGATGCTGCTCTAGGTCGTGTTTCTCGGATCGGGCACGCGATAGCCGCGCCCAGGTCGCCCCTGGCGGCACCGCGGCATCACCCGAGTACAACCCGGTACGAGGGCGATGCCGCGGCACCGCCAGGAACAACCTGGATCACGACTCTCACGCACCAGACCCGAGAAACACGACCTAGTCCTTGCCGGGCATGGACGACTGGCCGCTCTTGCGGTTGATGATCACGACCCGGTCGTCGCTGGACACCGGCGTGCCGCCCTCTTTGTTGAGCGTGCCCAGCACCGCGAAATCGGCGTTGATCGGGCTGATCGGGCCGAGCCTGCCGTAGCCGGTGACCTTCTTGCCGTCGAACGAGGCGAACGGCGCGCTGGTGACCGCGCCCTCCGGCGAGAGCGGGAGCACCTGCATGTTCGCGGCCGTCGTGGCGGCGACGCTGAGCGCGCGGCCCGCGTCGTCGCAGCCGTAGACGCCCGGCTTCTCCGGCCAGCTCCACGCGGGCGAGGTGAACGGCTTGCCGGCCTCGACGCGGTAGATGACGTCCTTGTCGGCCTGCCGGTCGGTGACCCACAGGCGGGCGCCGTCGTCCGAGGCGCAGAGCCCGCCCGGCGCGTGCAGCCCGCTCGCGAACACCGCGGAGCCCGCGGTCGGGTTGCCCGCGAACGGCTGCCCCGCGACGTCGATGCGCAGGATCTTGCCTGCGAGCGAGTTCGGGTCGGCGGCCGCGGCGGGGTTGCCCGCGTCGCCGGTCGCGACCAGCAGGCCGCCCTTGGCGTCGCGCATGAGAGCGCCGTGGTTGCCGGTGGCGCCCTTGGGGATGCCGGTCAGCACGGGTTTCGGCGCCTGGCCCTTGGCGAGGCGGACCACGCGGTTGTCGGACGGCGTGGTGATGTAGGCGAAGAACAGCTGGTCCTCGGCGTACGCGGGGGACAGCGCGAGCCCGGTCAGCCCGCCGTCGCCGGACGCGTCGACTCCGACCGTGGCCATGACGACCGGGTCCTTGCCGTTGGCGACCAGCAGGATGCGGCCGGTCTTGCGTTCACCGGCGAGCGCGCTGGCGCTCGCGCCGTCGCTCGGGATGCCGGCGACGGCCGAGACCGTGTCGAGGCAGGTCGCGATGACGGCCTCGTCGAAGTCCTTGCAGCCCTGCGGCGGCGGGATCGGCGTGCGCGAGGTGGCGCCGGGCTTGGGCGGCCCGGCGTCGCGGCCGCCCGCTCCGCCGGGATCGGGCGCGTGCTCGGGGGTGATCGACGGCGCCGAGGAGTACGTCTGGTTCGCGGCGGTGTCGTCGAAGGTCGCGCAGCCGGTCAGCAACAGGCCTGCGCCCGCGATCAGGGCCAACGGCCGGACGGTCCTCTTACGCACGATCACGAGCGTAGGCGCGTTCACGTGAACGCCAGGTAATGGGTCTACCGTGGTGATCATGACGGTCACGGTTCTCGTCCCCGACGACGACGGTCTCGCCGCCTTGTCCGAGCTGCCCGGCGTGCACGCGGTCCGCTACAAATGGGGCCAGCCGCTCCCGCGTGAGGCCGTCAAGGCCGAGGTGCTGATCCCCGGCGCGCACCGGGCGACCGACGAACTGTTCGACCAGCTACCGAACCTCCGTCTCATCCAGCTGCTGTCCGCGGGCGCCGAGGACTGGATCGGCACCGTGCCCGACGGCGTGCTGCTGTCCACCTGCCGCGGCGCGCACGGCGGCAGCACGGCCGAATGGGTGATCGCGGCGCTGCTTTCGCTGTACCGCGAGCTGCCTTCCTATACCGCGGACCAGGCGCTGGGGCGCTGGCAGCGGCGGACGTCGGACACCTTGCAGGGCAAGCGAATCCTGATCGTCGGCGCCGGTGACCTCGGCCAGCAGCTGCGGCGCCGCATCGAGCCGTTCGACACCAAGGTGTCCATGGTCGGGCTGTCGGCCCGCGACGGCGTGCACGCCGTCAGCGAGCTGCGCGGGCTGCTGGGTTCGCATGACGTGGTCGTGCTGATGGTGCCGCTGACGTCACGTACGCGCGGCATGGCCGACGCGGGTTTCTTCGCGGCGATGCAGGACGGCGCGATACTGGTCAACGCGGCGCGCGGCGCGATAGTGAACACCGACGCGCTGGTCGAGGAGCTGAAGCTGGAGCGGATCAGGGCGGTGCTCGACGTGACCGACCCCGAGCCGCTGCCCGAGGGGCACCCGCTGTGGACGTCGCCCGGCGCGATCGTCTACCCGCACATCGGGGGCGCGGTGCACGGCACGCGGAAGCGGTCCTACGCGGTGGTGGCGGCGGAAATCGCGCGGTACGCGGGCGGCGAGTTGCCGCACAACCTGGTGCACGGCGAGTACTAGGGCTCGTGAGTGTTGCCGACGGTTCTATTGGGCGGGAAGCCAAAGGTGGCGTGCTCTGGGGTGGCCGGTGAAGGCTTCTCCCACTACGTCCGGCGAGGCGTATTCAAGCTTTCGGCGGGTGTGAAGTGAGGGGGCCGTTGGGTGCGTAGTACGCATTGCGTAGTACGCATTCGGGGGCACCCTTGCTTCGCGATGTTGCTCTGGCAAGCGGTCGTGAGTGGTATGGCCGGTTCTAACCGGTCTAAACACTCACGACCCCTGGTCTCGCGTGGCCACTCGCAGCCCGTCCAACCTCCCGGAGCGCGCCACATTTGCCCTTCCCCTCAATAACCGCCCGCAACGCTCACGACTCCGCGCGTTGTCCCGGCCGGACCTGGGCGAATCCTCTACCCTGCGAGCCGTGACGACTGAACCTTTCGACTCCGGCGGCGTGCTGTCCGACGTCCAGGACCCGGCGCCACGCGAGCCCGACCGCTGGCACGGCGGGCTGGACATCGGCCTGCTGGTGCTGCGGCTGCTGCTCGGCGTCATCATGGGCGCGCACGGCCTGCAGCACCTGTTCGGCCTCTTCGGCGGGCCCGGCATCGACGGCTTCGCCAAGGTGCTCAGCGGCCACGGCTACACGACCCAGACGACACTGCTCTCGTGGATCACCGGCGTGACCGAGGTCGGCGGCAGCCTGCTGCTCATCGCGGGCCTGTTCACCCCGGTCGCCTCGGCCGCGCTGCTCGGCGTCGCGATCAACATCGTCTACGTGAAGTTCCGCGGCGGCTTCTTCGAGGGCGCCGACAAGGGCTTCGAGTTCGAGCTCCTGCTGGCGGGCGTCGCGCTGGCGATCCTCTGCATGGGCGCCGGCCGCATCTCGCTCGACCGCAACACCCCCTGGCGCAAACGCCCGATGCCGATCGGCCTGCTCGCGCTGCTTCTCTCGGTCGCGGCCTCGGTCGCCGTCCTGGTCCTCTGCCGCTGACCCGGGGAAAAAAATCCCAATGCGGCATTCGTCAGGCTTCAGCACGCCAATGTGGCTTTCGTCAGCTCAAAGCTGACGAAAGCCACATTGGGATTTTTTTTACTTGTTCGGGTCGCGGACGGCGCCGGTGTCGGCGGAGGTGGCCATGCGGGCGTAGGCGCGCAGGGCGGCGGTGATCGGGCGGACCCGGTCGACCGGCTGCCATGGGCGCTCCGAGGTTTCCATCTTCGAGCGGCGCTCGGCGATGATCTCGGGGTCGACCAGCAGCTCGAGGCGGCGCTCGTGGACGTCGAGGAGGATCTGGTCGCCGTTCTCCACCAGGCCGATGAGACCGCCTGCGGCCGCCTCGGGGGAGATGTGGCCGACCGAGATGCCCGACGAGCCGCCGGAGAAGCGGCCGTCTGTGATCAGTGCGCACTTCTTGCCGAGGCCGGAGCCCTTCAGGAACGCGGTCGGGTGCAGCATCTCCTGCATGCCGGGCCCGCCAGCGGGACCCTCGTAGCGGATCACCAGCACCTCGCCGGGCTGGATCTCCTTCTTGAGGATCGCGGAGACGGCTTCCTCCTGGCTTTCCAGCACCCGCGCCGGGCCCTGGAAGTGCCACAGTTCCTCGTCGATACCGGCGGACTTGATGACCGCGCCGTTCTCGGCCAGGTTGCCGCGCAGGATCGCGAGGCCGCCGTCGACGGTGTACGCGTGCTCGACGTCGTGGATGCATCCATTCGAGGCGTCGGTGTCCAAAGAGGACCAGCGCGCGTCGGTCGAGAAGGCCTGCGTGGTGCGCACGCCGCCCGGTGCCGCGTGGAACAGCTCCAGCGCCCGGTCGGAGGCCTTGCCGCCGCGCACGTCCCACTCGTTCAGCCAGGACTCGAGATCCGGCGAGTGCACCGAGTGGACGTCGGTGTTCAGCAGGCCGCCGCGGTACAGCTCACCCAGGATGGCGGGGATGCCGCCTGCCCGGTGGACGTCTTCCATGTGGTAGTCGGAGTTCGGCGCGACCTTGGACAGGCACGGCACGCGGCGGCCGATCGCGTCGATGTCGGAGATCGTGAAGTCGATCTCACCCTCCTGCGCGGCCGCGAGGATGTGCAGCACGGTGTTCGTCGAGCCGCCCATGGCCATGTCGAGCGCCATCGCGTTCTCGAATGCCTTCTTGTTCGCGATCGAGCGCGGCAGGACGGAGTCGTCGTCCTCGCCGTACCAGCGCTTGCACAGTTCGACGACCGTGCGGCCGGCGTCCTCGAACAGCGTGCGCCGCAGCGCGTGCGTCGCCAGCGTGGAACCGTTGCCTGGCAAGGAAAGGCCGAGTGCCTCGGTGAGGCAGTTCATCGAGTTCGCGGTGAACATGCCCGAGCAGGAGCCACAGGTCGGGCAGGCCGAGCGCTCCACAATGGACAGCCCGTCCTCGTCGACCTCGCTGCTGGCCGAGGCCGCGATCGCGGTGATGAGGTCCGTCGGTGCCTGCGCGACCCCGCCGACCACGACCGCCTTCCCGGCTTCCATCGGGCCGCCGGAGACGAACACGACCGGGATGTTCAGCCGCAGCGCGGCGTTGAGCATGCCGGGGGTGATCTTGTCGCAGTTGGAGATGCAGACGAGCGCGTCGGCCTGGTGCGCGTTGACCATGTACTCGACCGAGTCGGCGATGATCTCGCGCGAGGGCAGCGAGTACAGCATCCCGGAGTGACCCATGGCGATGCCGTCGTCGACGGCGATCGTGTGGAACTCGCGCGCGACGCCGCCCGCGGCCTTCACGCCCTCGGCCACGATCTCGCCGAGGTCCTTGAGGTGCACGTGCCCCGGCACGAACTGGGTGTACGAGTTGGCGATGGCCACGATCGGCTTGCCGAAGTCGCTGTCGGTCATGCCGGTCGCACGCCAGAGCGAGCGCGCGCCCGCGGCGTTACGGCCGTGAGTGGTGGTTCGGGAACGGAGCTGAGGCACAGCTACTCCAAGGTCCGAGGACTGGTCCTACCAATTTACTCCTCGTCCGGAGTGTCCGTGAGCCCAGAGGGGTCCTTCATCCGTCCGCCGCTGACCACGGCGATCACCGGAAGATGCCTGGTCCGGACTGTCGGAAGTCCGACTTTGCTGTCATCGGAAAGAACCGCGCTCACGCGCGCGCTTTTCGAAATCACGAATCCTTTGAGCACTTCCCAGGGAAGTTCGCGCTGCCCGAACACCGTGCTCACCGTCAGCCCGCCCGAGTGCGCCGTCGTCCTGGTCCTGGCCACGAACACGATCAGCGCGACCGGCACGAGCAGCAGTGCCTGCAGCCCCGGAATCCCGCCGAAGGCGAGCGGTATGACGCACACCACTAGTAATGCGATCGCCAGGTAAGCGACACCTGGGATCCGGAACACGGCTTTGGGGTCTGCCTGGTCTTTTTCCGCCACGCGAAGATGGTGCACCGGTCCGTGAGACGTCACGGAAGCGGGTCGGACTGTCCAGCATGCGGAATCGCCATCCCGCAGAGTTGACACTATTGACGGCGACCGATTAACGTTCCGACCGTGACACCGCAGACCGGCCTCGTACTTCCTCAGCGCATCGACGCTTAGGAAGTATTTCCGCTGCGTCGATGCGCGACCCTCGTGCGACCTTACGGTCGGCGAGGGTTTTTTGTTGCCTACGCAAGAGAAGTACCCGAAAGAGTGACACCTAGACCCCCGGGGCAGAACCGATGACAAGCGCCACATCGCGATCGGAAGCTTCACCGCCGTCGCCAAGCTCAGCTCGCCCGAAGCCGACCCCGCCCGCCGGAACGCCCATTCGGGTAACCGGCGCGCAGTCGCTGGTGCGTTCGCTTGAAGCCGTCGGCGCCGAGGTGGTCTTCGGCATTCCGGGTGGCACGATCCTGCCCGCGTACGACCCGCTGCTCGACTCGACCAAGGTCCGCCACGTCCTGGTCCGCCACGAGCAGGGCGCAGGCCACGCCGCGACCGGCTACGCGCAGGCCACCGGCAAGGTCGGCGTCTGCATGGCGACCTCGGGTCCCGGCGCCACCAACCTGGTCACCCCGCTGGCCGACGCGAACATGGACTCGGTCCCGGTGGTCGCGATCACCGGGCAGCAGAGCCGCCCGCTGATCGGCACCGACGCGTTCCAGGAAGCCGACATCTGCGGCATCACGATGCCGATCACCAAGCACAACTTCCTGGTGACCGACCCGGCAGAGATCCCGCGCACCATCGCCGAGGCGTTCCACCTCGCGTCGACCGGGCGTCCCGGCCCGGTGCTGGTGGACATCCCCAAGGACGTCCTGCAGGAGATGACCTCCTTCACCTGGCCGCCCGAGATGCGCCTGCCGGGGTACCGCCCGACGCTGCGCCCGCACGGCAAGCAGGTCCGTGAGGCCGCCCGCCTGATCCAGGGCGCCAAGCGCCCGGTGCTCTACGTCGGCGGCGGTGTCATCAAGGCGCAGGCGTCGAAGCAGCTGCTGGAGCTGGCCGAGTACACCAACATCCCGGTCGTCACCACGCTGATGGCGCGCGGGGCGTTCCCCGATTCGCACGTCCAGCACATGGGCATGCCCGGCATGCACGGCACGGTCGCCGCGGTCGCCGCGATGCAGCGCTCCGACCTGCTGATCACCCTCGGCGCGCGGTTCGACGACCGGGTCACCGGCCGCCTCGACTCGTTCGCGCCGGACGCGGCCATCGTGCACGCCGACATCGACCCGGCCGAGATCTCCAAGAACCGCAAGGCGGACGTGCCGATCGTCGGCGACTGCGCGGAGATCATCACCGAGCTGACCGCCGCCGTGCGCACCGAGTTCGACCACAACGGCCGCCCCGACATCGAGGCGTGGTGGACCCAGCTCAACGGCCTGCGCGAGGGGTACCCGGCAGGTTACGAGTGGCCAGAGGACGGCACGCTCTCGCCGCAGTACGTCATCGAGCGCATCGGCCAGCTCGTCGGCCCCGACGCGATCTACACCGCGGGCGTCGGCCAGCACCAGATGTGGGCGGCCCAGTTCATCAAGTACGAGAACCCGCGCACCTGGATCAACTCCGGCGGGCTCGGCACCATGGGCTACGCCGTCCCGGCGGCCATGGGAGCCAAGTTCGGCATGCCGGACAAACAGGTCTGGGCCATCGACGGCGACGGTTGTTTCCAGATGACCAACCAGGAGCTCGCCACCTGCGCCATCGAGGGCGCCCCGATCAAGGTCGCCGTCATCAACAACGGCAACCTGGGCATGGTGCGCCAGTGGCAGAACCTCTTCTACTCGGAGCGGTACTCGCAGACCGATCTCGGTACTCACAAGCACCGCATTCCGGACTTCACGCTCCTCGCGGAGGCGCTCGGCTGCGCCGGGCTGCGCTGTGAGACGAAGGAAGAGGTCGACGAGGTCATCAAGCGCGCGATGGAGATCAACGACCGCCCCGTGGTGATCGATTTCGTCGTCGGCAAGGATGCCCAGGTGTGGCCGATGGTCGCAGCCGGGACCGGCAACGACGAGATCATGGCCGTGCGCGGCATCCGCCCGCTGTTTGACGATGACGAGGTCAGCGAATGAGCATCCACACACTGAGCGTTTTGGTCGAGAACAAGCCCGGTGTGCTGGCGCGCGTCGCGGGCCTGTTCTCCCGGCGCAGTTTCAACATCGAGTCACTCGCCGTCGGACCCACGGAGAACCCCGAGGTGTCCAGGATGACGATCGTGGTCGCGGTCGAAGAGCTACCGCTCGAACAGGTGACGAAGCAGCTCAACAAGCTGGTCAACGTCATCAAGATCGTGGAACTCGAAAAGGCCTCCGCCGTGCAGCGTGAACTGCTGCTGGTGAAGGTCCGCGCGGATGCCACCGTCCGCAGCCAGGTGCTCGAAACCGTGCAGCTGTTCCGTGCCAAGGTGGTCGATGTGTCGCCGGAGGCGCTGACCGTGGAGGCCACCGGCACGTCGGACAAGATCGGTGCCCTGCTCCGGATGCTGGAGCCCTACGGCATTCGTGAGCTCGTGCAGTCCGGCATGGTCGCGGTGGGCAGGGGCGCCCGCTCGATCACAGCTACTTCGCCCCGCTAACCCCTCCCGTCGCCCGCCACCACCCTCAACGGAGCCGCTGCGCGGCGCTGTACATATTTTTGTTGTCAGGAAAGGAAAACCCCCTCTCATGTCCGTCGAAATCTTCTACGACGACGATGCCGACCTCAGCATCATCCAGGGCCGCAAGGTCGCCGTCATCGGCTACGGCAGCCAGGGCCACGCCCACGCGCTGAGCCTGCGCGATTCGGGCGTCGACGTCCGCATCGGCCTGCCCGAGGGGTCCAAGTCCCGCGCCAAGGCCGAGGAGCAGGGCCTGCGCGTCCTGACGCCCGCCGAGGCGTCCAAGGAAGCCGATCTGATCATGATCCTGGCTCCGGACACCAAGCAGCGCTTCATCTACACCGACGACATCGAGCCGAACCTCAAAGACGGTGACGCGATCTTCTTCGGTCACGGCTTCAACATCCGCTACGACCTGATCAAGCCGCCGTCCAACGTGGACGTCGCCATGGTCGCCCCCAAGGGCCCCGGTCACCTCGTCCGCCGCCAGTTCGTCGACGGCAAGGGCGTTCCCGCGCTCATCGCGGTCGAGCAGGACGCGACCGGCGGCGCGCAGGCGCTGGCGCTGTCGTACGCGGCCGCCATCGGTGGCGCGCGTGCGGGTGTCATCAAGACCACCTTCACCGAGGAGACCGAGACCGACCTCTTCGGCGAGCAGGCCGTGCTCTGCGGTGGCGCCTCCGCGCTGGTGCAGACCGGTTTCGAGGTGCTGACCGAGGCCGGATACGCCCCGGAGATCGCGTACTTCGAGGTGCTGCACGAGCTCAAGCTGATCGTCGACCTGATGTACGAAGGCGGCATCGCCCGTCAGCGTTACTCGGTCTCCGACACCGCCGAGTACGGCGACCTGACCCGCGGCCCGCGTGTCATCTCGCCGGCGGTCAAGGAAGAGATGAAGAAGATCCTGGGCGAGATCCAGGACGGCACCTTCGCCCGCGAGTGGGTGGCCGAGGACGAGAACGGCCGCGCCAACTTCCACGCGCTGGAGGAGAAGGGCGCCAATCACCCGATCGAAGAGACCGGCAAGAAGCTGCGCGGCCTCATGTCGTGGGTGGACCGCCCCATCACCGAGACGGCTTAAGAACTGGTGCGCGTTGCGGGCGGTTAGAACCGCCCGCAACGCGCACGACCCCCGTCCAGAGCGCTAGCCTTGGCACTATGAGCGAGCCCGCCCAGTCCGTCGACAACAAGGCCCACATCCGCCATGAACTGGATCTGACCAAGGCGGAGTGGATCAGGGCGCAGGCCGACGGCGTCGCCCCGGAGGACTGCATCGAGTACGCGTCCGTGCCGCACACCGACGGCAACACGTACTGGGCGATGCGCCATGGCGGTAAAACCCTGGTTTTCACGCAGTCCGAATGGGACGCGTTCGTCGCCGGTGTCCGCGACGGTGAGTTCAATCTTCCCGGCTAGAGCTGCTTGATCAGCCCACGCAGCCAGCCGCCCGCCGCGGCGAGCGCCACGGAGTCCAGGTAGTCACGGGATTCGACGATCAGCCCGTCGCGCACCCGCAGCACGAAGATGTTCGAAGCCCGGAACGGCCGCGCCGACTGGCCCTGGTAGACGAACTCGCCGATCACCACCTCCGGGTCCGTCGACTGGTAGACGACCAGGTCACGGGCCTGAATCTCGGCTCCCCTGCCGGAAATCCCCGCGAAATGCGCACGCAGGTCCTGCCGGGACTTGAGCGTGGGCGCGCCGGGCAGGAACGGGTGCGTGACCAGCGTTTCCTCCGCGTAGAGGTCCGTGACCTCGTCCCATTTCCCGTCCGAGACGCCGTAGACGAGCCGCTCGAACACGCCGCGCGGGCTCTTCGGGTCGGCGGCGCTCACCGGTCGTTCCGGCAGCGGTTCGAGTTCGACGGTGGCTTTCTCGGCGCCATCCGCGAGTTCTTCGAGCCCGTCGCGGGCGGCCGCGATCCGCAGGTAGTCGTGGTAGTCCCGCGACCACCGGATCAGCCCGTCGCGGACACGCAGCACCTGGATATTGGCTGTCTCAAAGGACTTCCCGGTGGCCAGCGCCTCGCCGTCGTAGTCGTATTCGGCGACGATCAGCTCGGGATCGGTGGTCTCGTGGATCACGACGTTCTTGCGCCGCAACCGGATCTGCGAAGCGAGTCCCCTGGTGAAGTGCTCGTGCACGGTCGCCCTGCCGACAACGCGGGTCGGCGCGGGCGGGCGCTGCGGGTGTTCGACGACCGTGTCCTCGGCATAGAGCGTGGAAAGTTCGCTCCAGTCGCCGCTCGTGATGCCCTCGGACAGCTTGTCGAACACTTCGCGTGGTGTTGGCATGTGGATCCTCCCAGTAACCGGAGTCTGTAGTCCGTATTGCCAACGATACGGACTACAGACTCCGGTTGTCTAGTTTTACGTGGCCCGAACATCGCCCGAACGCGGCCCGAGCGCGGGAGCGGAAGCGTGAGCGCCGACCGAAAACCGACTACGGGAACGAGGCGACACATGATCAAGAGATCGGCGGGACTGGTGGTCGCGGCCTGCGGGCTGCTGCTGGCCGCGTGCCTGCCAGCGGACGCCGCGCCGCCGAGCGCGCTGCCGCAACGCCTGAAGGTCTCCGGCGCCCAGGTCCTCGATCCACAGGGGCATCCGATCGTCCTGCGCGGCTACAACTGGGGCCAGTGGGGGACGGTGCAGCCACAGGACGGCGCCGACAACGTCGCGGCGGGCGCCAATTCGGTGCGCGTCCCGCTGCGCTGGTGGGGCGAGTGGAAGGAAGACGTCGACAGCCGCGACCCGGACGCGCCGGGCCACATCGACCCCGCGCACCTGGCGCTACTGGACCAGACCATCGCCCGCGCGACCAGCAAGCACCTGTGGGTGACGTTGTTCGTCGACTCCGACTACGGCCAGGGCGCCGGCGGCAGGCCGGACAACTTCTGGTCCAACCCGGTGATGAAGCAGCAGTTCGTCGAGGTGTGGCAGTTCCTCGCCCGCCGCTACCGGAACGTGCCGTTCATGGGCGCCTACGAGATCCTGCCGGAGCCGAAACCGATCGGCGTCGACGACGACGGCGTGCGCGCGTTCTACGACTCCATCATCCCGGTGATCCGCGGCATCGACGCGCGCATCCCGGTGGTCGTCGGCCCGAACGACAACTACAACCTCAAGCACCTCGCGGGTGCGCACACCACGATCGACCCGAACGTCATCTACACCGGCAACTACTTCATCTTCGACAACACGCTGTCCAGGATCCCCGACATCCTCGACTTCCGGCAGCGCTTCGACGCGCCCGTCTGGATCAACCAGGTCGGCATCCCCAGCGGCAACCCCGACAGCCGCGCGAAGGCGCGCAGCGTGCTGGGCGCGTTCAACGAGAACGACATCGGCTGGGCCTGGTGGACCTATCGGATCAGCGGTTCCAACCCGGACACCCACGGCATCTACTACCAGGGCCCGGACGGCTGGGTGGTCAAACCCGAGTGGCTGAAGCTGGTGAACAGCTTCCTCTAAAAGGGGTCGTGAGCGTTGCGGGCGGTTCTAGTACTCCAGCTGTAGTTCGTGATCGGGTGTTGGTTGTTGGTGTCGTCGCTGGTAGTGGCATTGGCGGGCGCGGTGTTGGTGGTGTCGGCGCCA
>NZ_JBHWEB010000106.1:0-32312 GCF_042734395.1 Amycolatopsis sp. NPDC059657
CCAACCTCACCATTCCCATCCAAACGCCCAGGGACACCACCATCACAAACAGTCACCTACACAGCAACACTCTTGACACCACACCCCACGCCCTAACTACCCGGCATTGGGTTCTAACCGGTCGTGCCACTCACGACCCCTCTTGCCCGAGTAGCACGTCGTACCGGTGCTGGAGGAGTTCCACTGCCTCGGCAAGTCCTGGCCTGGGCTCGAGGCCCGAGCGGTCTCGGAAGGCCGCGATCGCCTGAATGTTCCGCCGCGCGACGACCAGGCTGTCGATCTCCGTGCGTAGCTCGGCGGACAGCTTCGGCCAAGCCGTCCGTGCTTCGAAGCTGTCCATGCTCCTACCTCGCGGTTACGGTCGAGTGGTCGTCTCGATCTAGGGGGTCACTGTGGAATTCCAGGATGTGGTGCGCCGTCGTCGGATGGTGCGCGAGTTCACCGACGAGCCGGTCTCGGAGGAAAGCCTCCAGCGCATTCTGCGCAACGCCCTGCGTGGGCCGTCCGCCGGCTTCTCGCAAGGTCAGGGCTTTCTCGTCCTGCAGGGCGACGAGCTGAAGCGGTTCTGGGAGTACGGCGCGGACTGGACGTACGAGACCGTGAAGACCGCGCCGGTCGTGATCATTCCGCTGTCGGTCAAGAACGTTTATCTCGACCGCTACGCCCGCGAGGACAAGGGCTGGACCGACCGCGACGAGGCTCGCTGGCCGGTGCCGTTCTGGGACATCGACACCGGCATGGCGACCTTGCTGATCCTGCAGACCGTCGTTGACGAAGGCCTCGGTGCGGTCTACACCGGGATCGGACCTGAAGGCGTTGCCAGGCTGCGCGCGGACTTCGGCGTACCGGAAGACCACGAGCCGATCGGGGTCGTCGCGCTCGGCCATGGCGCCGAGACGGAAGCGTCGCCCGGCTCCTCAGTACGTAAGGTCGCGCGGCGAGCCTTCGACGACGTGGTCCGCTTCGGCCACTGGTGACGAGGTCGTGAGTGGTATGACCGGTTAGAACCGGCCGTACCACTCACGACCCAATTAGCCGAGCAGGAGGCGCTTGACCTCGGCGGCGACGCGCGAGCCGTCGGCCCGGTCGCCCACCTGGGGCTTCACGATCTTCATGACCGCGCCCATCGCCTTGCCGCCCTCGGCGCCGTCGGCCTTGGCCTGGGCCACCGCGGCGGCGACGATCGCGGACAGTTCGGCGTCCGAGAGCTGCTCCGGCAGGTAGGCGGTGAGGACCTCGGCTTCGGCCAGTTCGCGGGCGGCGGACTCGGCGCGGCCGCCCTTCTCGAAGGCGGTCGAGGCCTCGCGGCGCTTCTTCACCTCGCGGGCGATCACCTTGAGGACGTCGTCGTCGGAGAGCACGCGGGGCTCGGTGCCCGCCGTCTCCTGGTAGCTGATCGCCGACAGGGTGAGCCTGAGCGTGGCGGACCGGAGCTCGTCGCGTGCCTTGATGGCGGTGGTGAGGTCGTCGTGCAGTTGGGCTTTGAGCGTGGTCATGGCGGCAATCTTGGCACCCGCGTCTCCGGTGTGCTCGCCAATTAGCGCCGGCTGGACCGAACGGGCACCGGAGTGACGTGGCCCACAATTGCGTCCCCATGCTCAGTCGAATAAGTTCTTGCCACTGGGGTTTTGGGTGGGAATTGTCGTCAAGTAGGTGAAGCGTGACGCGCGGTGCGCGTTGGTTTGTGCTGCCTGCGTTTTCTTGGCTGAAATCGCCGTCGCCGATTCGGTAAGGCCTTTAAGGCTTAATCACTATTCATCAATCTGGGGGTTCGATGAGTGTGTCACGCGCTCGAAGAGCAGTGGTGTTTTCCCTTGTGACAGCGGTTTTCGCGGGATTGCTGCACCCGCCGGCACAAGCCGCCGTGCAGGCCGACCCGCCGCCACCGGGCGTGCAGCCCGCCTGGTCGGAACCCTATCCCGAATGGGACGGCAAGACCGGGCTTCCGCCCGGATTCCTCGGTGATCCCCGATTGCGGCAGATTGTCGCCGACAATGCCGAGTTGGCCGAAGACTTCGAAGTCCGTGACGCGGCGACCGCCGCGCTGGCCGGTGACCGCACCGCGATCATGGCCTTCCTCGACACCGGCCTGAACCAGGCCAAAGCGCTGGCCGCCGCCCGTAAACAGGAGCAGGCCCGCCGCGACCGTGCCGAGATCGAGCCGTTGGCGGGAACCGGCGGTCCGTACTTCAACGCCGAAGTCGCGCGAGTGCTCGCGGGCACCGACAGTGATCGGGCCGCTTTTCTGGCTTACGGCAAGCGAATCGCGCAACAGCGGGACGCTGAGACCAGCCAGGGCGTGCAGGCTCGCGCCGCGGAGAACCGCGCGCGCGTGACGATGCTCGTGGGGGCGGCCGGGCCGAAGGTCAAAGCCGCGGCGCAGACGGCCTTGGACGCCGGTGACGCCGCCATCGCGGAGTTCCTGAAGACCGGCTACCTGGTGGCGGCGAAGGCCGACGCCGATGCTCATGAGCAGGCGATCAAGGACCAGGAGGCCCGCGACAAGGCCGCGGAAGAGCTTTCCGAGCTGGCGAAGAAGTCCGCGCGCGCGTCACAGGCCCGCCGGGGTTTGCTGGTGGCGCACGGCGCTGGCGTGAACGCGCTGGAGCGGGCGGCCAACGCACTGGTGTCCGCGGGCACCGAAGCCCGCAAGGCCGAGCAGATCCTGATGGCCAACAAGGCGGGCGGCCAGCATCCCGCTGACGCGTTCAACGCGGTCAAGGCCGAGGTCGCCCGGCAACTCGCACTGGCGAACCAGGCGTCGGAGGACGCGCGGACCGCCTCGGTGCGCGCCCAGGTCGAGGCGAACGTCCTGGTCGAGACCGGGCTGACCTACGGCGTCGAGTGGGCGCAGATGGCCGCCGGTATGGCCGGTGCTTCGCTGGCGGCCGCCAAGGCGTCGGAGACCGCTTCGCACGCTGTCGACGCGACGGCCTTCACCGACCAGGCGAAGAATGCCCAGGAACAAGCCGAACGGCACGCCGCAGAAGCGGAACAGTGGCGCCTGCACGCGGAAGAACACGCGCGGGCCGCGGCGTCGATCGCCGAGGCCGCGCGGGTGCAGGCCGACGCGGCCAAGGACGCCGCCGTCCGCACGAAGGCGGCGAGGCAGGCCGCGGAAGCCGCTGAAGCGCGGGCGTGGGCGGCAGCGGAACGCACCCGCAACGCGCGGATCACCGCGGAGCGGGAGGCCGCGACGGCCGCTGCGGCACGGGCGACGGCCGAGCGGGAACGGGCCAAGGCGGCAGCGGCGCGCAGTCGCGCCGAGCAGCAGGCCGCGGTCGCCCATTCGGCGCGCGGCGAAGCCGATCGCCAGGCGGGAATCGCGCTGGGCGCACGGCAGCGCGCTGAGGCTCAGGACGGCATCGCCGCCGGGCTGGATCGCGACGCGAACACGGAAGCCGACAACGCGACGCGGGCACGAGACCGCGCGTTCGAGGCCGAGCGTGCGCAGCGTGACACCGAGGCGCGTGCCGCCGCGAACGAAGCCGCGGCGGCGGCCGCGCGGGGCGGCTACTACGAGGCGCCCGCCCGTGCGGCGGCCGACCAGGCACGCACCGAGGCGAATACGGCCAGGGGAGCAGCGACCGCGGCTCGAGGCGCGGCCAACACGGCGACCGGTGCCGCGGTGGCCTCACGGGCGGCGGCGACCGAAGCGACCCGCGCGGCGGCACGTGCGCGGGCGGCGGCGCAGCAGGCGGCCGCGGCCGCGGCACGGGCCAACGCTGCGGCCAACCAGGCTGAGGCCGAAGCGGCGGCCACGCACGCCGCCGCGTTGCAGGCGAATGCGGCTTCCGAAGACGCGACCGCGAGCGAAGCGCAGGCGGCTGAGGCTTCGCAAGCCGCGAGTTCGCTCGCCGGGCAGGCGGCTTCTGAGTCGGTGCAAGCGCTGACCGCGGCTGAGCGAACGAAGACCGAGGCCGACGAGGCCGCGGGTGAAGCGGTTTCGGCTGCTACTCAAGCGAGCTTGGCAGTCCAGGCCTCGCTGGCGGCACGAGCGTCTTCACAAGCCATCACCGACCCCGCGAACACGGCGATCACCGTGGTGACGCCGTTCGCCGGCACCGACCTCGCCGCCGACTTCGTCATCACGGTGGCGAATCAGGCGAGGACGGTCGGCGCCGAACAGGCTCAGGCCGCCGTGAACCGGGCCAATGAGGCCTTGACCGCGGCGAAGGCGGCGGCGGACGCCGCGACGCAGGCCTCCGGTGAGATCAAGCCCGCGTTCGACGCGGCCGCGGCGGCGGCCAAGTCCTCGGCGGACGCGGCGAAGTCGGCCGCGGACGCCCAGCAGGCAGCGGCGGACGCGGCGACGGACGGCGCGGCGGCGCGCACTGCCGCCCAGCGTGCGAACCAGGCCGACGCGCAGGCACGCGCCGACGCCGTGCTGGCGCGGAAGGCGGCCAACGCGGCCAACAACGACGCGGCGGTCGCAGGCCGGTCCGCGGCCGCAGCCGGGCGCGACGCCGCCGCGGCACGATCGGCGGCGGCCAACGCCGAAGCCGACGCGGCAGCGGCCAGGAGCGCGGCCACGAACGCGGAAGCCGACGCGACCAAGGCGGAAAGTGCCGCCGCGAGCGCGCAGCAGCACGCCGACAACGTCGCCTCGTCCGCTCAACGGGCCCGTGACATGGCGGTCGAGGCCAGCAAGGCGGCCGACCGGGCCGAGGAGGCGGCTCGCAAGGCCGCGCAGGAGAAGAAGAACCAGGACCAGCAGAACGCGGGCCCGGAACTGGGTCCCGGTCTGCCGCTGGACGACGAGCTCGGCGCGCTGACCGACCACGGCAACGGCCTGGTCACCTGGCAGGACCCCGAGACCGGGATCTTCTACCTCAACGGTGTCGCGCTCGGTGCCGACGCTCCTGGCCTGCGTGAGCTCATCGAGGCGCTGAAGCAGCAGGTCGGGACCAACCCCGAACGCTACTTCCCCACGGACCACCCTTTCAAGGACCCGCGGTTCGGGGTCTTCAACCTGCTGGTCGACGCCTGCCGGAAGCAGTCCAGCCTGTGCAGCGCGAAATTCCAGATGCAGGTGGTCGCTTTCGGCAACGGGGGCCCTGACCCGGCGGGCATCGGCGACCCTCAGACGTTCCTGCTGATGAGCGCACTCGCCGAGTTCGTGATCGGCGCGGGTGGCCGCTGGGGTCTCAAGACCGGCCCCAAAACACCGCCCAGCAGGCCTTGCAACTGCTTCCCCGCTGGCACGACGGTCGCGACGGACCATGGCGCGAAGCCGATCGAGCGGATCGCCGTCGGCGACCAGGTCTGGGCCCGTGATCTCGCCACCGGGCGGTCGCAGCTGCGCAGTGTGGTGGGGCTGTTCACCAAGCACGCGGACCAGATCCTCACGATCACCACGAGCGGGACCTCACTGCAGGTCACCCCGCAGCACCCGTTCTGGGTGATCGGCAAGGGCTGGACCGACGCGGGCGAACTCCGCGTCGGGGACAGGCTCAGCACGCTCTCCGGCGACGAACAGCCCATCACCGCGATCACGAGTTCGATGACCGGCACCACGGTCTACAACTTCGAGGTCGCGGGTGACCACAACTACTACATCACCGACGCGCAGCTGCTGGTCCACAACTGCGACCTGACCTACCACGAGGCACGCGGGCACACGATCGAGCGGCACGTCGCCAAGGACGACTCCTATCTGAAGGGACGCAACAAACCCAAGGCGTCGACGTTCGTCGACCAGCCCACCGCGGAGCACTGGACGCAGGCCAATCTCGATCGCAACAAGGACAGGGTCGCGAGCTTTCTCAGCGGCACGAAGCAGATGACGACGATCCACTACCACTTCGACGCGGGGGCGGACACCAGCAAGATCGGCCGTATCTATGTGAAGGAGACGGACAGTTTCGTGAGTCCCCGCAAGGTGGAGACCCAGTTGATCAAGGATCCGTCCATGAAGGACGGTTACTACATTCAGACGTCCTTCTTGGACTTCTGAAGTTCCGGTTCGACGGCTACCCGGGAACCATTCCGGGTAGCCGTCCAGGCTTTAAGGTGATGGCGTGACTGGAACACTTCCCGTGGACGCGTTCGGGAACCTGGATTACCGGGAACTGATCGGCTGGCCGGTGCCCCGGCTGCTTTCCCTCGTCGCAGCGGGAAGCCAGGAGGAAGCGGAAGTCATCGGACGGGTGCTGGCCATGACTCCCGGCGCGGAGCACGCGCGCGCCGCGATCGAGGCGGCGCTCGCCGGCGCGGGGCCGCCTTGGCTGACGGCCGCGCAGTTGGCATTCGCGCAGCCACGGGAGGTGCTGCTCGGCCTGCTTGCCGAGGCGGTCATCGACGAGACGAACGCCGAGGTCTACGCCTGTTTGCTCCAGGAGATGGTCACGCGGGGTATCGATCTCGGTGAGACGGGAGAGGACTGTCAGCGCAGGCTGCGCGCACTGAACCACCCGCTGGCGGCGCTTCCGTTGCGACTCGGTTCCTCGGAACGGGAGTTCGATCTCCAGGATTACGGCATCGAGGGCGGCGGCTCCTACTCCGCCGACTATCTGCTGACGAAGGCCGAGAAGAAGGTTCCGCTGGCGGCTCCGTCACCGCAGGTCGTCACCCGGGTCACGACGAGCGGGCAGCGCGAGCGGATGACGTCCGCCGTGCGCGGTTGGCTGGAGCGGTCGAACGGGCGGGCCGAAGCCGAGGTGTTCGAGTTCGCGGACCCGATCGGGGACACTTTCGGCGCCTCGACGCTGGCCGGGCTCCCGTTGGAGAGCCTGCGCGGGCTGGAGCCCGACGGCCTGGTCTTTCGTCCGGCGACCTTCGACGAGGTCGTCACCACGCTCTTCTGTGCCGCCGCGAACGGCGGTGCCTACTCGTCGGCGCGGGGTGGCGCTTACGGCCGCGCCGCTCTCTGGGCGTCGGTGTCCGCGCTGGTCGGGGCCGATCCGGATGAGCAGGTCGAGCAGGTCGCCGAGCTCGCGCGGCAGTTGCGCTGGTGGCGGTTCCAGGCGGTGACACCATGGTTCGAGCAGGTCATCCCGGAGTTCGGGTTCGCCGTGCTCAGGGTGGACGAGCGCACACTGGCCGTGCTGGCCGCGACCGACACGGACTGATTTTCTGGGGGCGCGTGAGCGCAATCACGGGTTGCTACGGGTTGGGAATAGTCGGAAGTCCTAGTATTTTGGAGGGATGGCCGCAGAGTTGCACCGCCCCGTGAACCCCGTTCGGTTCGTCACCGCGTCGAGTCTGTTCGACGGGCACGACGCCTCGATCAACATCATGCGCCGCATCCTGCAGTCGCAGGGCGCGGAGGTGGTGCACCTGGGGCACAACCGGTCGGTCGACGAGGTCGCCACGGCCGCGATCGCCGAGGACGTGCAGGGCGTCGCGATCAGCGCCTACCAGGGCGGGCACGTCGAGTACTTCAGTTACCTGGTCGAGCTGCTCAACGAGCGCGGCGCCGGGCACATCAAGGTCTACGGCGGCGGTGGCGGCGTCATCGTCCGCGAGGAGATCGACCTGCTGCACTCGCGGGGTGTCGCGCGCATCTTCTCGCCGGAGGACGGCTACGAGATGGGCCTGCCGGGGATGATCAACCTGATGATCCGGGAGTGCGACATCGACCTGTCCGCACAGGGCGGCGTCGCGGTCGACAAGCTGATGCTGGGTGACATCCCGTCGCTCGCGCGCGCCATCACGCAGTTGCAGCGCGGCTCGCTGCCCGAACAGGCGCTCGGCATGATCCGCGAGGCCGCCAAGCTCAAGACCGTCCCCGTGCTGGGCATCACCGGAACGGGTGGTTCCGGCAAGTCGTCGCTGACCGACGAGCTGATCCGGCGGTTCCGCCTCGACCAGGAGGACAAGCTGCGGATCGCGGTGCTCGCGGTCGACCCGTCGCGGCGCAAGGGCGGCGGCGCGCTGCTCGGCGACCGCATCCGGATGAACTGCCTCGACGGCAGCCCGGTCTTCTTCCGCTCGCTCGCCACCCGCACCACCACCGGCGAGATCCCGGTCGGCCTGAGCGAGTCGGTGCTCGCCTGCAAGGCCGCGGGCTTCGACCTGGTGATCGTCGAGACGCCGGGTATCGGCCAGGGCGACGCCGGCATCGTCGACTACGTGGACCAGTCGCTGTACGTGATGACGCCCGAGTTCGGCGCCGCGTCGCAGCTGGAGAAGATCGACATGCTCGACTTCGCCGACGCGGTGGCGATCAACAAGTTCGAGCGCCGCGGGGCCGAGGACGCGCGCCGCGACGTCGCGCGCCAGCTGGTCCGCAACCGCGAGGCGTTCGGCTCGGCGCCCGAGGACATGCCGGTCTACGGCACCAGCGCGGCGAAGTTCAACGACGACGGCGTGACCGCGCTGTACCAGAACCTGCGCGACACGCTCGCCGAGCGCGGACTGTCCGTTTCGGCCGGTGTGCTGCCGCATGTCGACGGCAAGGTGTCCACCGACGCCAGCACGATCATCCCGTCGAGCCGCGCGCGCTACCTCGCCGACATCGCCGAGACCGTGCGCGGCTATCACCGGGAGACCGAGGCACAGGTCGCCGCCGTCCGCCAGGTCGAGCACCTCGACGCCGCTCGGCAGGCTCTCGCGGCCGCCAACGCGGAAACCGACGCCATCGACGGGCTGCTCGCCGCCGCCGCGTCCGATGTGGACGGTGAGTCGACCAACCTGCTGGCGCGGTTCCGCGCGCTGGCCGAGTCCTACCAGGCCGAAGAGCTGGTCGTGAAGATCCGCGACAAGGAACTGCGCACCACGCTGTGGCGCGAGACGTTGTCCGGCAACAAGATCCCCCGCGTCGCGCTGCCGCGTTACACCGAGTCCGGTGAGCTCCTCTCGTTCCTGCGACGCGAAAACCTGCCTGGATACTTCCCTTACACCGCAGGCGTTTTCCCGTTCAAGCGGGAGGGCGAGGACCCGGCGCGCATGTTCGCGGGCGAGGGCGACGCGTTCCGCACCAACCGCCGGTTCAAGCTGCTCTCGGCGGACTCGGACGCGAAGCGCCTTTCGACGGCGTTCGACTCGGTGACGCTGTACGGCCACGACCCGCACACCCGCCCCGACATCTACGGCAAGGTCGGCACCTCCGGCGTCTCCATCGCGACGCTGGAAGACATGAAGGTGCTCTACGACGGCTTCGACCTGACGTCGCCGAGCACCTCGGTCTCGATGACCATCAACGGTCCCGCGCCGACGATCCTCGCCTTCTTCCTCAACACCGCGATCGACCAGCGCGTCGAGGCGTTCAAGGCGGAGCACGGCCGCGAGCCCAGCCACGACGAAGCCGCCGAGCTGCGCGAATGGGCGCTGCGCAACGTGCGCGGCACGGTGCAGGCGGACATCCTCAAGGAAGACCAGGGCCAGAACACCTGCATCTTCTCGACCGAGTTCAGCCTGCGGATGATGGCCGACATCCAGGAATGGTTCATCGAGCACGGCGTCCGCAACTTCTACTCCGTCTCGATCTCCGGCTACCACATCGCCGAGGCCGGTGCGAACCCGATCTCGCAGCTCGCGTTCACGCTGTCGAACGGGTTCACCTACGTCGAGTCCTACCTCGCGCGCGGCATGGACATCGACGACTTCGCGCCGAACCTGTCGTTCTTCTTCTCCAACGGCATGGACGCCGAGTACTCGGTGCTCGGCCGCGTCGCCCGCCGGATCTGGGCGGTCGCCATGCGCGAGCGCTACGGCGCCAACGACCGCTCGCAGAAGCTGAAGTACCACGTGCAGACCTCCGGGCGCTCGCTGCACGCGCAGGAGATGAACTTCAACGACATTCGCACCACATTGCAGGCGCTCTGCGCGCTGTACGACAACGCGAACTCGTTGCACACCAACGCTTTCGACGAGGCGATCACCACGCCGAGCGCGTCGTCGGTGCGCCGCGCGATGGCCATCCAGATGATCATCAACAAGGAATGGGGCCTGTCGAAGAACGAGAACCCGCTGCAGGGCTCGTTCATCATCGACGAGCTGACCGACCTGGTCGAAGAGGCCGTGCTCATCGAATTCGACCGGATTTCCGAGCGCGGCGGCGTGCTCGGCGCGATGGAGACCGGCTACCAGCGCGGCAAGATCCAGGACGAGTCGATCCTTTACGAACGCCTCAAGCACGACGGCTCGCTCCCGATCGTCGGCGTCAACACCTTCCGCAACGACGACCCGGACGCCCACGAGATGGACGTCGAGCTCGCCCGCGCGACCGAGGAGGAGAAGGAGTCGCAGCTGGCCAGGCTGCACGACTTCCAGCACCGTCACAGCGCGGACGCGCAGCAGGCGCTCAAGACGCTGCGCGAGGCCGCGACGCGCGGCGGCAACCTGTTCGGCGTGCTCATGGACGCGGCCAGGGTGTGCTCGCTCGGCCAGATCACCGAGGCGTTCTTCGAGGTCGGGGGTCAGTACCGCCGCAACGTCTAGGACGCCCTAGACCCGGACGGCGGCGAGCTGCCATGCGGGCAGCAGCACCCGGCCGCGGGCGTCGGTGTCCACCGAGCTCAGCGCGCCGGGCGGGAGCTCGCCGCCCGGGTACTGCGAGGCGGCCCTGGCGTGGAGTTCGCCGAGGGTCTGTGCCGTGATGTACAGCGTTTCGGTGAGCCCGGTGATCTCCCAGCCGCCGCTGACGGTCTCCCGCAGGTTCCGCTCGCTGACCCGCATCGCCTCGGGGAAGACCGAGGGCAGCCGTTCCGAGAAGCACAGGATGTGCAGCGTCGCGCCCGGCCGGGTGGCCCCGTGCAGCGCGGTCATGCAGTCACGCCGTGCCTGCTCGCTCAGGCAGTGATAGAGCGCACTGTCCAGCACGGTGTCGAACCGGCTCGCGAAACCGGATAGCTCGGTCACGTCGGCGACGGTGAACGCGACATCGGCGCCTTGGGCGGCCGCGTGCTCCGACGCCAGCTCGATCGCGCGGGGAGCGATGTCGACACCGGTGACGGCGAGCCCGCGCGAGGCCAGGAACAGCGCGTTGCCGCCGAAACCGCAGCCGACGTCCAGCACCGCGCCGGTGAACCGTCCCTCGTCGGCCAGCCGGGTCACCGCGGGCTGTGGCTCGCCGATGTCCCACGGCAGGGTGCCCCCGGCCCGGTACATCGTTTCGAAGTGCGTCTCCATGTCGGTCATGCCCGGCCCCCTGTTGTCGTCGACCCGTCCGGAGTGTCGGGGAATACCTGCCAGCCCGGTGGGGTAGATCTTCAGTATGAAGTTCGGCGTAGCGACTTTCGTGACCGATGAAGGAATCCGGCCCGATGTGCTGGGCAAGGCGTTGGAAGAGCGTGGTTTCGAGTCGCTCTTCGTCGCCGAGCACTCGCATATCCCGCTCAGCAGGGAGACGCCCTATCCAGGCGGCGGCGAGCTGCCGCGAGTTTATTACCGCACACTCGACCCGTTCGTCTCCTTGACCGCTGCCGCGGTCGCGACCGAGAACCTACTGGTCGGCACCGGGATCGCGCTGGTGATGCAGCGCGACACCATCCACACGGCCAAGGAGGTCGCGAGCCTCGACCTGGTCTCCGACGGCCGCTTCCTGTTCGGCATCGGCGCCGGCTGGAACCGCGAGGAGATGGCCGACCACGGCACCGACCCCCGCACGCGTGGCGCCAAGCTCGACGAGCAGCTGGCCGCGCTGAAGGAGATCTGGACGAAGGACGCGCCCGAGTTCCACGGCAAGCACGTCGAGTTCGGGCCGATGGGCTCGTGGCCGAAGCCGGTGCAGAAGCCGCACCCGCCGATCTACGTCGGCGGCAACACCCCGGCCGCGCTCAACCGGCTCAAGCAGTACGGCGACGTGTGGACCCCGAACGGGGTGGGCGAGCGGTCGCAGATCCAGGCCCAGCTCGACCTGCTCCACGAGCACGCAGGCGACTTCCCGGTGTCGGTGTTCGGCGTCGGGACGAAGAACCTGGACGTGCTCGAGGGCTATGTTGAGGCTGGGGTGGAGCGGATCACGCTCCTGCTCGGCACCAAGCCCGAGGCCGAGACCCTCACCAGGCTCGATGAACTGGCCAAGCTCGTCGAGCGTTACCGCTGACCGGAAGGGTGCACAACCGCGTGACTGAAGTACAGATCGGACTGGCGGCGGCGCTGGAGCAGTTCTCGCCGAGGGAGTCGATCCGCCTGGCGAAGCTGGGCGAGGAACACGGGTTCTACGGCCAGATGGCCGCCGACCACTTCCAGCCGTGGGTGCCGCAGCAGAACGAGGCCTCGTTCGTGTGGAGCGTGCTCGCCTCACTGGCCGAGAACACCACCGGCGACCTGGGGCCGGGCGTGACCTGCCCGTCGTTCCGGCTGCACCCGGCGATGGTGGCGCAGGCCGCCGCGACGCTGGAGGCCACTTATCCCGGCCGCACCTGGCTCGGCATCGGCTCCGGTGAGGCGCTCAACGAGCACATCATCGGCGGCTACTGGCCGGAGGCCCCGGAGCGGGTCCGGCGCATGTTCGAGGCGCTGGAGATCATCAGGAAGCTGTTCACCGGCAAGGACGTCAAGCACAGCGGCGAGTTCTTCAAGCTGCACACCACCCGCTTGTGGACACTGCCGGACGGACCGCCGCCGCCCATCTACATCGCCTCGGCGGGCCCGTACACCTCGCGCAAGACCGGCGAGCTGGCCGACGGCCTGATCACGCCCGGCGCGTCGATCGAGAAGCTGGCGGGCATCGTCGACAACTTCAACCAGGGCGCGCGCAAGGCGGGCAAGGACCCCGACGAGATGCCGAAGCTGCTGCAGGTGCACCTCTCGTGGGCCGAGACCGACGAGGAGGCCTGGGCCAACGCGCTGGACCAGTGGCCCAACGGCGGCATGAAGTTCCCGAAGGCCGACATCCGCTCGCCGTTCGACTTCGCGCAGATGGCCAAGCTGGTGCGCAAGGAGGACTTCGAGGGCCGCATGGTCGTCTCGTCCGATCCCGACGTCCACCGCGCGTCGCTGCAGAAGTACGTCGACGCCGGTTTCAACCGGATCTACGTGCACAACGTCGGCCGCAACCAGGACCAGTGGATCGAGACGTTCGGCCGCGAAGTGCTGCCGAAGCTAACTGCTTAACAAAGCGTTGCCCAGCGGCGTCAGCGAGTGCAGGACGGTGTTCCGGTCGCGGTGCGTGGTGATCAACCCCGCCTCCCGGAGCACCGCCGTGTGCTTGCTGACCGCCGAGGGGCTGACGCCGAGCCGCTCGGCCAGTTCGGACGTTCCGCAGCCGACGGCGAGAATCAGCAACGCCTCCGCGCGCGTCGGCCCCAGCAGCGCGGCGAGTGCCTTGGACGGCACGGGAATCCGGCCCTGACGCGGCTTCGCGGTCAGCGCGCCGAGCCGTGCGGCGGGGTAGAGGAGCCGGGGCGGGTTCGGGTCTGCGCCGATCATCGTGGGTGCCGCGGCGAAGTAGGCGGGCACCAGCGAGAGCCCGCGCCCCAGGTCAGGGCCCTCCGGCACCGGGTAGCTCCACCGCAGCCACGGCAGGCTGGTGAGCAGCGCGTCGACCCCGTTCGCGAGCAGGATCTGCGCGCGCATCTCGCGGTCGGCCTCGACCTGCGCGCGGATCGTCTCCCAGTGCGGGGCGACCGCGACCTCGTAGTAGTCACGCAAGGCCTGGACCGGGTCGTGCGCTTCGACCTGCGAGCCGGTAAGCGCTTCCTCGATCGTGCCGAGATCCTTGAGCGCGGTCAGCCCCGCTTCGAAGTCATGGCGGCCCGCCGCGGGCATGAGCAGCTCGGGTGCGGTGCGCGCGAGCCAGACGAGCATGGGAGTCGACGCGGGCAGGCGGGTGCGGACGCGTTGTGTCCACCAGCCGAACGCGCCGACGCCGGATCTTCGGCGCAGCAGTCCGAGACTCGCGACGATCTCGCCGAACGGGTCGGCGGACGGCGCGAGGCCGATCCGCGTCAGGTCATGCCACGTGAGCCGGATGTGCAACATCGAATCCCCCAGGATTGCTCGCCTCACCCATTAGTCGTACAGGCGTCTTGCTTTGTTACCTGCTCTGACCTGCGTTTTTGCCTGCACGCTCAATCGGCTCGACTGATTTGTCCCCCGAAGGGATGATCGCCGTCGAAGGCCCTGATGGGGGGATCTTCTCCGGGAAGTCTTGTCAAAGACGGCCCGGGTCTGCTGGGGAAACAAAGGGGCATAAATGCGTAATGTCAAGGGGCTCGTTGCTGCCGCCGCGACGTCTGCCGCCGTGCTCGGCCTGCTGGCCGCGCCGTCGGCCAGTGCGGCCGACGCACCGAAGGACCACGGCAAGCCGGTGACCTCGCTCGCCGGTCTGAAGCTGATTCCGTCGAAGGCCAAGGGCACCGCCAATCGCGATGCTCGCGCGGCGGCCGAGCCGCAGGCGTTCCTTCTCACGTCCACCGCCAGTGGTCGCTGCCTTGACGCCGACACCGGCACCCTGTGGGAGAACGGCACCACGGTTGCCCTGTGGGACTGTGATGACACCGCGCCGAACCAGGGTTGGTACTTCATCTTCCACGAGGAGGACAAGACCGTCTCGTTCGTGAACCTTGCCAGTGGCCGGGTGCTGGATGCCGACCTCGACACCTTCGGGGAGAACGGTACGAAGGTCCAGCTTTGGGACCGCAACGACTGGGACAACCAGCGTTGGGCGCTCTACAGCAACGACGAGGGCAAGCACCTGATCATCCAGAACGTCGCGAGCGGGCAGGTGCTCGACGCTGACGGCAACACACTCGACGAGCCGGGTACGCGCGTCCAGCTGTGGGACTACTACGGTGCCGAAAACCAGATCTGGGAGTAATTTCTGATTTAACGGCGAAGGCCTCCTCTCCCAAGGTTTACCTTGGGAGAGGAGGCCTTCGCTTTGCGGTGGTCAGCCGACCGCGGAGCACCTGAACATGGAATTCGTGGTTTGCCCTGTGCTGGGGTTATAGGAGAACGAGCCCCCCTTGAACCAGGCGCAGAAGTTCCCGCTGTTGGTGGAAAATTCATCGCGGACGGGATATTTGAACCTGGTTGTGTTCCCGCCCAGCTGCAGGAATGAGCTGAGAATCTCATTCCCGATCTTGTAGACGCCGCTCTCCGCGTTCCAGAAGAGCGCGCCACGCTCGTACTTCCGGTACACGGAAGATCCATCGGCCTGTTCGACGGCAGTTGGATTGCCGACCTGGGCGCGAACGCCATCATCGTTCAGCCAACGCAGACTGACCGGTGATGACGCTTCGGGCGCGACCGCGTCGGCACGCCAGACGGCGTCCTGTTCGAAGTCCTCGGCTGAGTCGAAGGGGCGAGCACCGCTCTTGTCTGCCGCCCACAACTCGCCGGCATAGCTACGCAGGAAGCGGCCGGGCAGGCTCTTCGCCTCCAGAGAGATGTCCGCGCCGGGTAGGCTTCACGGACCTTGGTCACTTGTCCAAGAGCAAGTGGACGGACAGCTCGAGCCGGTTCGCGACGTCGCTGGCGGTCGCGCGGCGCGTCACCCAGGCGACCAGGTTCGCCATCCAGACGTCGGCGATGAGGTGGAAGATGTCCCGGTCCGACTCGGTGGGCTCCTCGATGCCCATCGCCTTGGCGAACATGTTCTCCATCAGGCGGCCGACCTGCTCGACCTCTGCGGCGGCGGTGGTGTCGGCGAACATGAAGGCGCGCACCATCGCCTCGGTGAGGTGCGGGTCGCGCTGCATGAGGCGGGTGTTGCGGCCGAGCACGAAGATCAGCCGCTCGCTGGGCGTCTCGCCGGGGATCGCCGAGCGCTCGATCTTCTCCTGGGCGCGTTCGAACTCGCGCGCGAGGCCGGAGACCAGCAGGTGGATCTTCGAGGGGAAGTAGCGGTAGAGGGTGCCGAGGGCGACGTCGGCCTTCTCGGCGACGGCGCGCATCTGGACGGCGTCGTAGCCGCCCTTCGCGGCCAAAGCCAGTGTCGCGTCGATGATGCGGCGGCGGCGGTCGCGCTGCGCGGCGGAGCCGAGCTCGTCGCTGTTCATCGTGCCCAGAGCGGTGGCGCGGCTCTTGGCCGGTGCGGGCGCCTTGGCCTTGCCTGCCATCGTGGGGTCCCCCTGATCCGGAACTTGTTCCTCTTTCAGTCGGTAGCGTACCTAACTTCTTCAACGGTTCAAGCTCAGGGACACTCGCGCGAAAACTGAAACACGTTCTACAATGATCCTCTCTCGTGGCGAAGGAGGATCAGCGTGCCGATCGCGATCACCGAGGAGCAGCGTGCGCTGGCCGAGTCGGTCACGGCGTGGGCCGGACGTGGGGGAACCTTCCGCGAGCTGGTCGACATCGGACTGTTCAGTCTCGCGCTGCCGGGTGAGCCCGGTGGCATCGCCGACGTCGCCGTCGGGCTCGAAGCGGTCGCGGGCGCGCTGGCCCCCGGGCCGGTGCTGGGCAGCTTGCTGGGAAACCTGCTGGCCGGGCGCGTGATCGACGGTCCGGTCGGGGTGGCACTGGACAGCGAACTGGCCGGGACCAGGTCCGCCGATGGCGGGCTGACCGTCTCGGGGCGCACCGGGCTCGTGCTGGACGGCGGGCCTTCTGCGGCCAGCCTGCTGCCGGCCCATGTGGACGGTCATATCGTCTGGTTTCTCGGGCCGCCGGTCGACGCGGTCGAGTCGTTCGATCTTTCCCGTGAGTTCGGGCAGGGTGAGCTGACGGACTTCGCCGTGTCACCCGAAGCGGTGATCACGGGTGCCGAGGAACTCGCGCTGACACTGGCCGCCGCGGAGGCGTCCGGGATCGCGCACTGGTGTGTGCGCACCGCGGCCGAGTACGCCAAGGTGCGTGAGCAGTTCGACCGCCCGATCGGGTCGTTCCAGGCGGTCAAGCACCTGTGCGCCGAGATGCTCTGCCGGGCCGAAGCGGCGTCCGCGCTGGCATGGGACGCGGCGCGCGCGGCTGACGAGAATCCCGCGCAGCACGCGTTCGCGGCGGCGGTGGCGGGCGCGTTCGTGCTCGACGCGGCGGTCGAGAACGCGAAGGACTGTATCCAAGTGCTCGGCGGCATCGGCTTCACCTGGGAGCATGACGCGCACCGCTATCTGCGGCGCGCCGTCTCGCTGCGGCAGTGGCTCGGCGGTTCGACGCGCTGGCGGGTTCGCGCGGCCGGACTCGCGCTGGCTGGCTCGCGGCGCACATTGGCCGTCGATGTCGGCGATACCGGCGAATTCCGTTCGGTGGCCGAGGAAATCGCGGCGCTGGAGCCGGGAGAGCAGCGGCGCAAACTGGCCGAGACCGGCCTGCTCATGCCGCACTGGCCGAAGCCGTACGGGCTCGACGCGTCGCCGGCGCGCCAGCTCGCGGTCGACGCGGAACTCGCTCGCGCGGGAGTCCGGCGGCCGGATCTCGTGATCGGCGCGTGGGCGGTCCCGACCATCCTGGAGCACGGAACCGCCGCACAGCGGGACAAGTTCGCGGGCCCGACGCTGACCGGCGAGCTCACCTGGTGTCAGCTGTTCAGCGAGCCTGGCGCGGGCTCGGACCTGGCTTCCTTGCGTACCAAGGCGATCCGCGCCGACGGCGGCTGGCGGCTGACCGGGCAGAAGGTGTGGACGTCGCTCGCGCGCGAGGCCGACTGGGCGATCTGCCTGGCCAGGACCGACCAGGAAGTGGCCAAGCACAAGGGGATCACGTACTTCCTCGTCGACATGCGCTCGGCGGGGATCGACATCCGGCCGCTGCGGGAGATCACCGGCGACGCGCGGTTCAACGAGGTGTTCCTCGACGACGTCTTCGTGCCGGACGACTGCGTGGTCGGCGAGGTCAACGGCGGCTGGCGGCTCGCGCGGACCACGCTGGCCAACGAGCGGGTCGCGATCGGCGGGGGACCGGCGGTCGGCGAAGGCGTGGAAACCTTGCTGGGTCAGGTTTCTTCACCTGATCAGGTGACTTCGGACCGGCTGGGCGGGCTGATCGCGGAGGGCCTCGCCGGGTCGTTGCTCGACCTCCGGATGACGCTGCTTGCCTTGGCAGGTCAGGATCCTGGGCCCGTCTCGAGCGTGCGGAAGCTGCTCGGTGTCCGCCATCGGCAGGCCGTCGCCGAGGCGGCGTTGGACCTGTGCGGGCCAGGAGCGGTGGCTGTGGACGAACAGACATCGGCCGCACAGCACGAATTCCTGCTCAGCCGGTGTTTGAGCATCGCGGGCGGCACGACCCAAGTCCTGCTGACGTTGGCCGCCGAACGGCTGCTCGGCCTGCCCAGGCAGTAGCCGATCCAAAACTGTCGGTGCCCGGGTCTAGCGTCGTGTGCATGGAAATCACCGAGCACACCCAGGCCACCTACGTTCCCTCCGAGCCCCCGCGTGAAGGCGTACTCGCGCTGTGGGGAGACGCACACGGCGACACGCCGATCGAGCTGCTGGTGACAACGGGAAGAGCGCCAGTACGCACCAAGGTCGAGGCGAGAGTGGTCCCGATGGCGAGCGCCATCCCCCGGCTGCTGACGGCCGATCCACGGGCGAGCCCGACCGTGGCGGCCTGGTCCGCCGCCGTCACGGCCGGCGTCGACCTCGTCTCGCGCGGGCGGCTGATCCCCGCGCGCCCGCCCGACGGCGATGGCTGGCGCGCCGGCCCGCTCGACGAGGAGGACGAGGCGCGCCTGCGTGAGCTGGCGGCCGCGTTGCCGCCGGAGGCGCACGCGCTCGCCTTGTCGGGGCTCAAACGGCCCCGGCTGCACTCACCAGAGTCGTTGATCCGCGCGTTGTGGGACGCGACGGCGGACGTGCTGGCGCGCGGCCTGTCCCCGGACGGCATCGCGGGCCCGCCGGGCGGCGCGGAGATGCTGCTGCGCGTCGAGCCGCGAGAGGCGTTCGACGCCGGCGGCATGCCGGGCTTCAAGGTGTGGGCCGTGCCCATGCTCCGCAGCCTCGCGGACTCGAGCCTCGTCGCCGACGCCTCGGAGATCCGCCGCATGCCGGACGAGGTGGGCAGGCGGTTCGGCGGTCAGGTGGAGACCCAGCTGCTGCTGGGCGTCAGGCGTGGTGCCAGGGTCTGGCCGCCGCTGGGCCGGGTCCAGGAGGAGCCGGACGAGTTCGTGCTGACCGACGACGAGGTGTCGCACCTGCTCGCCTACGGCGGGCGCGCGCTCGACGAAATCGGCATCACCGTGCTCTGGCCCGAGGCCCTGTTCACGCGGATGAAGGCCAAGGCGGGCGTCGAGTCACCCAAACCGGATTCCGGGGCCACATTCACCCTCAAGGACCTGCTGGACTTCAAATGGCAGGTCAGCATGGGTGATGAGGTGCTGACCGAGGACGAGGTCTCGATGCTGGCGGAGGCCAAGCGGCCGATCGTCCGCCTGCGTGGCAAGTGGATCAAGACGGACAGTGTGCTGCTCGCCAAGCTCCGGCGCGAGAAACGGCCACTGACCGGATCGGAGGCATTGGGCGCGGCGCTCACCGGCAAGCTGGAGCTCGACGGTGAGGAGATCGCGTTCGCGCCGTCGCCGGTGCTGACCGGCTTGGCCGAGCGCATCACGTCCACAATGGACGAACCGGTGGAGCCGTCGCCGCGGCTGCTGGCGACACTGCGCCCGTATCAGCGCGCGGGTCTCACCTGGCTCGTCAAGATGACCGAGCTCGGACTGGGCGCCTGCCTCGCCGACGACATGGGACTGGGCAAGACGGTCCAGCTGATCGCGCTGCACCTGCATCGCGAGTCGCTCGCCGCCGGTCCGACGCTCGTGGTCTGCCCGACCTCGCTGCTGGGCAACTGGGAGCGTGAGATCGCCAAGTTCGCGCCGTCGGTGCCGGTCCGCCGGTTCCACGGCGGCGCGCGCAACCTGGACGACCTGGCCCCCGGTGAGATCGTGCTCGCGACGTACGGCGTGGCGCGCCGTGACAAAGCGCTCTCCGCGCTGAAGTGGGGTCTTGTCGCCGCGGACGAGGCCCAGCACGTGAAGAACCCGATGTCCGCGACGGCGAAGGCGTTGCGCCGCATCGAATCGGGCGCGCGGGTGGCGTTGACCGGAACCCCGATGGAGAACAGGCTCGCCGAGCTCTGGTCGATCCTCGACTGGACGACGCCGGGCCTGCTCGGCACGCTGGACCATTTCCGCCGGACGGTCGCCAAGCCGATCGAGCGGAACCACGACAAGGCGGTCACCGAGCGCTTGGCCACTCTGGTCCGACCATTCCTGTTGCGGCGCAAGAAAACCGACCCCGATATTGCGCCGGAGCTGCCGAGCAAGACCGAGACCGACACCTACGTCCCGCTGTCGGCCGAGCAGGCGACGCTGTACGAGGCCGTGGTCCGCGAAAGCATGGCCGCGATCCAGGAGATGGACGGCATGCAACGCCGCGGCGAGGTGTTCAAGCTGCTCACCGCGCTCAAGCAGATCTGCAACCACCCGGCCCAATTCCTCAAGGAGCAGGGCCCGATCACCGGCCGGTCCGGCAAGCTAGCCGCCTTCGACGAGCTGCTCGACATCATCCTCGACGAAGGCGAAAGCGTCCTGGTGTTCAGCCAGTACGTCCAGCTCCTGCGCCTGCTGGAGATCCGGCTGGCCGAGCGCGGCCTGCCGTCGGCGACGCTGACCGGCTCGAGCAGCCCGGCCGAGCGCGACGACATGGTCCGCCGATTCCAGGCAGGCGAGTTCCCGGTCTTCCTGTTGTCACTCAAGGCAGGCGGCGTCGGCCTGAACTTGACCAAGGCCACGCATGTGATCCATTACGACCGGTGGTGGAATCCGGCGGTGGAGGACCAGGCGACGGACAGGGCGTTCCGGATCGGGCAGGATCGGCCGGTTCAGGTGCACCGGCTGATCACCGAGGGCACGTTGGAGGAACGCGTCGCCGGGTTGCTGGAGACCAAGCGGGGCCTTGCGGAAGCCGTCATCGGCGCGGGGGAGAACTGGATCACCGAGCTGTCCGATGAGCAGCTCGCCGAACTGGTGCGGCTGGGGGCCCGGTGAGGACGGAAGCCGGCTGCCGCGCCGGGGAGACCGTCGCGGCAGCCGGCGTTTCACTCCGCCCCTCTGCTCATGGACAGTTGAGCACGATGTCCAAACCGTTGTCGACGACGCAGCTGTCGATCGACAGGCCACCGTCGACGAAGTCACGGGTGCCGTCGGCGGCGTACAGCGAGTCGCTGCCCTCGTTCCCGTTGAGGGTGTCCACGCCGCTGTCACCGATGAGGGTGTCGTTCCCGGTGCCACCGCTCGCGGTGTCGTTGCCGCTGCCACTGTTCAAGGTGTCGTTTCCGGCTTCCCCGTTGAGGGTGTCGTTGCCCGAGTCCCCGTTCAGGGTGTCGTTCCCCGGGCCGCCCGAGATCGTGTCGTTGCCACCGAGGCCGGAAATGGTGTCGTTCCCGGGACCGCCGGACAGCGTGTCATTGCCCGGGGTCTGGGCGACTCCGGCCTCGGCCACGTCGTCCCCGATCAGCCGGTCCGCGCGTGGCCCGCCGAAGACACGGTCGTCACCCTCGCCCGCTCGCAAGGTCGACGGGGCGTCGACGTTCGGCGAGATGACGATCCGGTCGTCGCCGTCCTTGCTGTCGACTTCGATCGAGTCGACGGGCAGCGGGCACTCCGCGGTGTTCCGCGGTCTGGGCACGCAGGGCGCGACCGCCGCGACGGTGTCCCCGTCGTCGTGGACGACGAGCACGGTCCCCTGTCGCCGGATGGTGATGTCGTTCGCCTTGCCCGTGCTCGCGGTGACCACCAGTATGTCACCCATCTTCCGTACGACCGTGGTGTTCGAGTCCTCGCCCGCGTTGGCGAACGCGGGAGCGATGATGGCTTGGCCGCAGACGAGAAGCGTCGCCGTCGCCAAGACCTGGAACCGGGGCAGTCTCATGGTCATCGCCTCCTCAGGGGCAGCTGGTGAGGAAATCACCGGGGTCGGCGTGACAGGTGTCCCTGCCGGCCCCGCCGTCGGCCGAGTCGTTGCCGCGCACTCCATCCATGACGTTGATGGAGTCGGCTCCGGCGCCGCCCTGGACGACGTCGTTGCCCGGCCCCGCGACGATCTGGTCGCGGCCCGCGCCGCCATTGATCACGTCATTGCCGGGGCCGCCGTTGAGGGTGTCCGCGCCCGCGTTGCCTTCGATGGTGTCGTTCCCGGCTCCGCCGTTGATCATGTCGGGACCTTGGCCGCCGTTGAGTGTGTCGTTACCCGCGCCGCCGGTGATGGTGTCGCTGCCCGTGCCTCCTTCGATAGTGTCGTTGGCTCCCCCGGCGGTCAGCGTGTCGTTGCCGTCGTCGCCGAGCAGCGTCGCGCCGATCATGGTGAGGTTCGACGAGACGATGTCGTTCTCGTCGCCCGCGTGAACGACCACCTCCGTGGTGCCGACCGTCGGGCAGGCGGCCTCATGGGCGTTGAAGGTCACGCAGTTGCCGCTCGCCGCGACCACGTCGCCGAAGTCGGAGATCCTGATCTGATTACCGGCCTGCTGAACGACGATGTCGTTCGAACGGCCGACTCCGGCGGTGACGGTGATGGTGGTGCCGGTCTTGTTCACCAGTGTGGTGGCCGCTTGTTCGACCGCCCCGGCATCGGCCTGTCCGGCGAGTGTGAGCGCGACCGCGGCCGCCGTCGCCGCTGCGCAGGCGAGAACGCGTCTTGTTTCCATCTGGCACCTCGTTTCTCGTTTCTCGTAGCTCAGAAACTGACGGTGACGTGGAAACCGCATTGGCTAGCGCACCTGCGGAATGAGTGGGCCTGAACGGGCAAGCCGTTGGTCTTTCAGGCTTTTCCGACGATCGAAACGCGTCTATTCAAAGCCGTCCATCTGTCATCGCCATCGTTGATGACACTGTGACAATCGGAACGCACCTCTGGAAAGGGGCCAATTTGTCCCGTGGCTCAGCTCAGTGGGCACGCGAGTGGGCATAACTCCATTCGAGAAACCGTTCGACACCTCGTACCACGTGGGCGCTGCGGATCGACGGGAAGATATCAAAGGCGTGCTGGGCGCCGGGGATCTCCGCGTAGGCGACCGGGTTCTGGGAGGCCGAGCGGAGACGGCGGACGAACTCGCGGGCTTCGCGGACCGGGACGAGGGAGTCGCGCTCGCCGTGGACGACGAAGAACGGAGGTGCCTTGTCGGTGATGCGGTCCAGTGGTGAGGCGGCGACGTAGTCGTCGAGATACTGGACTGGGTCGCGGCCGGTTTCGAAGACATACCGCGAGATCAGGTTCTTGAGCCTGGCGGTGCTGGCCCGCTCGCCGGTCGTCGCCGCGAAGTCATAGACGCCGTAGTGGGGTACGCAGGCTTGGACGCTGGTGTCCTGGTCGGCGAAACCGGGCTGGAGGGCTGCGTCGTTCTGGGTCAGTGCCAGCAGGGACGCGAGATGGCCGCCCGCCGAACCGCCGGTCACTGCCAGGAACTCCGGGTCGCCGCCGTAGGTGTGGATGTGCTCGCGGATCCAGCCGATGGCGCGCTTGGCCGCGATGATGTGCTGGGGCCAGCGGGCCGCCGGGGACAGGGGGTAGTTGATCGCGACGCAGATCCAGCCGCGCTCGGCCATGTGCATCATCAGTGGCAGGCCCTGCTGCTCCTTGTTGCCGATCACCCAGGCGCCGCCGTGCACCTGAAGCAGGACCGGCCTGCCCTCGACGAGCTCGCGGGGGTAGTAGACGTCGAGCATGAAGCGGCGGCCACCGGGGGCGTAGGCGATGTCGTGGTGGCGGCGGACGTTGGCGCTGCGGACGCGGAACGGGAGCGCGAGCTGGGCGAGGGTGGTGCCCAGGTCGGTGACCGGGTCCAGGCCGTCCTGGTAATCACGGCCGAGGCCCTCTTCGAGTGCCTTGGTCATCACCTCGCCCGCGCGGCGGGAGCCGGTGATCAGGGCGGTGAGGCCGGCCGCGGTGAGGCCTGCCATCGCCAGGCCGATCTTGTCGCCGCGGGTGCGGACGCCATGGCGGGCGAGGTGGGCCGCGGTGTCGACGGCGGTGAGCGCGAGCAGCTGGGGAGCCAGTTCGCCGGTCAGCCAGCCCGCGAAGAAGGTCGGGAATGCCAGTGGTTCGCCTGGTAAGGGGCGTAGGGCATTGGCGGTGAGGCCGAGTTGGATCGCCCGCCGGGTGATGAAGTTCGGCTTCATGAACCAAGAGTTTACGGGCGCGCGGCGATCGGGGAGGGTGATCACGCCGTGTGCCCGCCAAGGTCCGAGCTTCACCCCGACGACCTCTCGGGACTGGTGTACTGGTTCGCCTACGCTGAGTGCCGTGGTCAAAGAACAGCGGTTGAGCGGGCTGGACGCGAGCTTCCTGTACCTGGAGACGTCGGCGCAGGTGCTGCACGTGTGCGGGCTGGTGACGCTGGACGGCTCGACGATGCCGGGCGGCTATGCCTTCGAGAAGTTCAAGGAACAGCTCGAAGCGCGGGTCTCGCAGATCCCCGCGTTCCGGCGGAAGCTGCACGACCCGTTCTGGAACTTCCGGCACCCGGTGTGGGTGGAGGACGACGAGTTCGACCTCGACCATCATGTGCACCGCATCGGCGTGCCCGCCCCCGGCGACCGCGCCGAGCTGGCCGAGCTGTGCGCGCACATCGCCGGGCAGCCGCTCGACCGCGGCCGCCCGCTGTGGCAGATGTACGTCATCGAGGGGATCGAGGACGGCGGCGTCGCCGTGCTGATCAAGATGCATCACGCGAGCGTCGACGGGGTGAGCGGCGCGAACCTGATCACCTATCTGGCGGGGCTGGAGCCCGACGCGCCGTTGCCGGAGATCGAGCAGCCGGAGACGCCCGGTGTGCCCCACGGGTTCGCGTTGCTGCGAGACAGCGTCCGCTCCGCGGCGAAGCTGCCGTTCGAGGCGGCGCGGTTGCTGCCCGATTTGCTCGGGATCGTGCCCGCTTGGGTGGGTAAGGCGTTGAAGGGCAAGGCGATGCCCACGCCGTTCACCGCGCCGCGGACCTCGTTCAACGGGACCATCACCGGGCATCGGAGCGTCGCGTATGCGACCGTCGACCTCGAAGACGTGAAGAAGATCAAGAACGCGTTCGGGGTGACCGTGAACGACGTCGTGCTGGCGTTGTGCGCGGGCGCGTTGCGGCAGTATCTGAGCGATCGGGGCGAGCTGCCGGCCGATCCGCTGATCGCCAGCGTCCCGGTCTCGGTGCGGGAGCGGAGCGAGCGCGAGTACGGCAGCAACAAGGTCTCGGCCTTCTTCGCCTCGCTGCCGACGCACCTGGCCGATCCGGCGGCGCGGGTGTTCGCGCTCGCCGAGGGCAACCGGCTCTCGAAGGACCACCATCGCAGCATCGACGCCGACATGCTGCAGGACTGGGCGCAGTTCTCGGCCGCGACCATGTTCGGGCTCGCCGTGCGCGCGTACTCGGCGCTGCGGCTGGCCGAGAAGCACCCGGTCGTCCACAACCTGGTCATCTCCAACGTGCCGGGCCCGCCGATGCCGCTCTACCTGCTCGGCGCGCGGATCACCGGGTTGTTCCCGCTCGGCCCGGTCTTCCACGGCGCCGGGCTCAACGTGACCGTGCTGTCCAACGCGGGCAGGGTCGACGTCGGGCTGCTCGGCGCGCGAGAACTCGTTCCAGACCTGTGGCCGCTCGCGGACGCCATCCCGCTCGCGATGAAGGAACTCCTCAACGCACTGCCCGGCTGACAACCCAGACTTGCCGGAAACCCTCCCAACGGATAAGACTAGAACACGTTCCAGTCTAGCCCGAGGGAGCCAGTGTGGACTTCAAGCCGGACGCGACCCAGGAGGAGATCACCCGCCTGGCCGCCACCGTCCTGCGCCGGGACCCCGAGCGGCCATGGCAGGCGCTCGCCGACTCCGGCCTGCTCTCGCTCGCGCTCCCGGCCGAGCTGGACGGTGACGGTCTCGGCCTCGCGGAGGTCGCGCTCGTGCTGACCGAGGTCGGCCGGGCCGCCGCCTCAACACCGGCGCTGGCCGCGCTCGCGCTCGGTGTGCTGCCGATCGGCAAGCTGGGCAGCACACGGCAGCGCGCGGACCTGTTGCCCGCCATCGCTTCCGGTGCCGCGGTGGTCACGGCCGCGCTGCACGAACCGTCGGCGCCGATGACCACGCACCCCTCGACCGCTGCCGTGCCCTCCGACGGCGCCTGGTCGATCTCCGGCACGAAAACGGCCGTCCCGTACGCGGAGACCGCCACCGCGATGCTCATCCCGGTCACGATGGCTGGCGGCACGGCGGTCTTCGCCGTCCACCCGCGCGCGAGCGGTGTCACGCTCACGCCGACCCGCAACGCGAGCGAAAGTCCGGAATGCACGGTCGTGCTCACCGACGTGCGCGTCACCGAGGACGACCTGCTCGCCGACGGCGCACTCGGCGCGCTGCACCGGTTCGCGCTCGCGGGCGCGGTGGCGCTCGGGGACGGGTTGCTCGCAGGCGCGCTGGAACTCACCACGAGCCACGTCGGCACGCGTGAGCAGTTCGGCAAGCCGCTGGCCAGATTCCAAGCCGTGGCGCAGCAGATCGCCGACGTATACATCGCGTCGCGGACCGTGCACCTCGCCGCGCTTTCGGCGATCTGGCGGCTTTCCGAGGGACTGGACGCCGACACTGACCTCGAGGTGGCCGCGTACTGGCTCGCCGAAGAGGCTCCCAAGGCGCTCGCGGCCTGCCAGCACCTGCACGGCGGGCTCGGCGTCGACGTGACGTATCCGCTGCACCGGTACTACTCCGGGATCAAAGACCTGTCCCGGTTCGTCGGCGGTGCCTCGCACCGTCTCGACCGCATCGGCGAGTTGGTGTGACTATGCGAGTGGATTTGACCGCGGCGCAACAGCAATTGCGCGACGAGCTGCGTCGCTACTTCGCCGGGCTGGTGAGCGCCGAGGAGCGCGAGGCGATGCGGCGCGAGCGGCACGGCGACGTGCATCGCGAGATCGTGCGGCGGATGGGCCGCGACGGCTGGCTCGGCGTCGGCTGGCCGAAGGAGTTCGGCGGACGCGGATTCGGCGACATCGAGCAGCACCTGTTCGTCGACGAGGCCGCGCGCGCCGACGTCCAGCTGCCGTCGGTGACGCTCCAGACCGTCGGCCCGACGCTGCAGGCGTTCGGCACCGAGGAGCAAAAAGCCTTCTTCCTGCCCAAAATCCTGGCCGGTGAGCTGCATTTCGCCATCGGCTACACCGAGCCGGACGCGGGCACGGACCTCGCCTCGCTGAAGACCTCGGCGGTGCGTGACGGCGACGAATACGTTGTCAACGGCCAGAAGATCTTCACCACCGGCGGGCATGACGCCGACTACATCTGGCTCGCCGTGCGCACCGACCCGGTCGCGCCCAAGCACAAGGGCATCTCGATCCTCATCGCCGACACCACCGACCCCGGGTACTCGTGGACGCCGATCATCACCTGCGATGGCGCGCACCACGTCAACGCGACCTACTACTCCGACGTACGCGTGCCCGCGGGAATGCTGGTGGGCAAGGAGAACGAGGGCTGGCGGCTGATCACCACCCAGCTCAACCACGAGCGCGTCATGCTCGGCCCGGCAGGCCGGATCAGCGGGTTCTACGACCGCGTGCGCGGGTGGGCCGACACCCGCAAGACCGCCGACGGCACACCGCTGCTGGAGCTGCCGGACGTGCGGCGCGCGCTCGCGGAGACGCTGGCGACCGCACGCGTGAACGAGCTGCTGAACTGGCAGGTCGCCTCGGCAGCGACGGGCTCGCCGGTCGACGTCGCGGACGCGTCGGCGACGAAGATCTTCGGCTCGGAACGCATGCAGCGCATCGGACGGCTGCTGGAGGAGATCGTGGCGCGCCACGGTGATTTCGCCGATCCCGAGACGGCCGAACTCGCCGAATGGCTCGACCGGATCGCCAAGCGCAACCTCGTGCTCACCTTCGGCGGCGGGGTCAACGAGATCCAGCGCGAGCTGATCGCCATGGCAGGACTGGGATTGCCGAGGGTGCCGCGATGACCATCGAAGAAGAAGCCGCCCGCGTTCAGGCGCGAGGCGAGTCCTCGCCGAGGCCGGCCCGTGACCCGGTGAACCAGCCGATGGTGAACAACTGGGTCGAGGCCATGGGCGACACCAACCCGGTCTACACGGACCCGGAGTTCGCCGCGAAGTCCGTCCACGGTGGACTCGTCGCGCCGCCCGCGATGGCGCAGGTGTGGACGATGAACGGCCTGCACGGCACGCGGGCCGACGACGACCCGCTCGGCGCCATGATGTCCATCATGGACGATGCCGGGTTCACCTCGGTGGTGGCCACCAACTCCGAGCAGACCTATCACCGGTATCTGCGTCACGGCGAGCACGTCTCGGCGACGACCTCACTCGAGTCCGTGGCCGGGCCGAAGAAGACCGGACTGGGCGAGGGCTGGTTCGTGACCACTCGCACGACCTGGCGCGTCGGTGACGAGCCCGTGGCCGAGATGATGTTCCGGGTGCTCAAGTTCCGCCCGCCGGAGGTGTCCAAACCGGACACCGTGCTGCGGCCGGTGATCAGCAAGGACACCGAGTTCTTCTGGGACGGCCTGCGCGAGGGCGAGCTCAGGATCCAGCGCTGGGGCGACACCTTGCGTCACCCGCCCGGCCCGATGCCGCCGTCCGGCGACCTGGACCTCAAGCCGGACTACGTCGTCGCGAGTGGACGGGGGACCGTCTACAGCTATGTCGTGCACCACCATCCTCCCGTGCCAGGCAAGAAGATGCCGTTCGTGGTCGCGCTGGTGGAACTCGAAGAGGGCGTGCGCGTGCTGGGCGAGCTGGTCGGCGCCGACCCGGAGACAGTCCGGATAGGACAGGAAGTCGAAGCCGTGTTCCTGGAGATCGACGACGAGCTGACCCTGCCTGCCTGGAGGACGCGATGACCGTCGAAGTCGGCACCGAGCTGCCACCGCTGACCATCGAAGCCACGCCGACCTTCGTGGTCAGCACCGCGCTGGCCACGCGGGACTTCCAGGATGTGCACCACGACCGCGACTCGGCGATCGCGCGTGGCTCCAAGGACATCTTCCTCAACATCCTCACCGACACCGGGCTGGTGCAACGGTTCGTCACCGACTGGGCGGGCCCGGAGGCGCTCGTCCGCTCGGTCAAGATCCGGCTGGGGGTGCCGTGCTACGCCTACGACACCTTGACGTTCTCCGGCAGGGTGATCGAAAAGGACGGTCTGGACGTGGTGATCGCGGTGTCCGCCAAGGACAGTCTCGGTGAGCACGTGACCGGCACCGTCGGTGTCACCCTGCCAGGAGGTGGCTCGTGAAGCTCTCGGGCGCGGCGGCCATCGCCGGGATCGGCGCGACGGAGTTCTCCAAGGACTCCGGGCGCAGCGAGCTGCGGCTGGCCTCGGAATGCGTGCTGGCCGCGCTGACCGACGCCGGGCTCACACCGTCCGATGTGGACGGTCTGGTTTCGTTCACCATGGACGGCAACAGCGAGATCGCGGTCGCGCGTGAGCTGGGCATCCCGGAGCTCAAGTTCTTCAGCCGCGTCCACTACGGGGGCGGTGCGGCCGCGGCCACCGTGCAGCAGGCCGCGCTGGCCGTGGCGACCGGCGTCGCGGACGTCGTCGTGGCGTATCGCGCGTTCAACGAGCGCTCCGGCCAGCGGTTCGGCCAGGTGTCCTCCGCCGCGGCGGGCCAGGTGAACTCCTCGGGCGTGGACAACGCCTACCACTACCCGGTGGGCATCGCGACGCCCGCCGCGACCGTGGCCATGCTGGCGCGCCGGTACATGCACGAGTACGGCGCGACGAGCGAGGACTTCGGCCGGGTCGCGGTGCTCGACCGCAAACATGCCGCGACTAACCCGAAAGCGTGGTTCCACGGCAAGCCGATCACCCTCGAGCAGCACCAGGCCTCCCGCTGGGTCGCCGAGCCGCTGCACCTGCTCGACTGCTGCCAGGAGAGTGACGGCGGCGTCGCCCTCGTGGTCACCTCCGCCGAACGTGCCCGCGATCTCGCCCGGAAGCCCGCTGTCATCGCGGCCGCCGCGCAGGGCAGTGGGCCCGATCAATACATCATGACCAGCTACTACCGCGACTCACTGGCCGCGCTGCCGGAGATGGGCGTGGTCGGCGGGCAGCTCTGGGCGCAGTCGGGGCTGCGACCGTCCGATATGGATGCGGCCGTGCTGTACGACCATTTCACCCCCTACGTACTGATGCAGCTGGAGGAACTCGGCTTCTGCGGCCGCGGCGAGGCGAAGGACTTCATCGCGGGCGGCGCGCTCGAACTCGGCGGTGAGCTGCCGCTGAACCCCCACGGCGGCCAGCTCGGCGAGGCGTACATCCACGGCATGAACGGGATCGCCGAGGGCGTCCGCCAGATCAGGGGCACCTCGGTGAACCAGGTGCCCGGCGCGGGCCACGTGGTGGTCACGGCCGGGACCGGGGTGCCGACGAGCGGACTCGTGCTGTCCCAGGGGTAATCCGGTTGCTTATTTTCCGCTGCGCCCGAAGATAGTCCTTGTGGGGTATGGGGATCACCTCTTTGCGGGCTGGTGGTCGCCGGTGGAGGCTGTCACGGTTGACGGGACAGCCGGCGACACAGAGTGAGGCCCCCATGCCAGGTCGAAAGCCACTGGAGCACGTCTTCACCTTCTGCGGTGAGGGCGATCGTGGCTGCCCTGACCTGTTCCTCGACCACGACGCCGACGAGGCACGCCGGGTGGTGATCGTCGACGACCACGGCGCCCGCATCCAGATGAGCCTGGCGCAGCTGCACGCGCTGGTGTCCGACGTGAAGGACGGCGCGCTGGACCGGATACTCCCCGCCGAAGTCTCGTAGGAGGGGCGCACCGGGTGATGGCGTGGATCTTGACCGCGGTGTTCCTGGCCATCACCTGGCCCTGCGTGCGGCGGCTCGCCAGGCTCGACTACCGGCAGCTCGGGCACGCGACACGGCAGGGTGACGTCGCCGAGCTGCTGTTCGCGGTGGCGATGGTCGCGATGCTCTCGCCGATCGGCGGGCCGATCCCGGCGGCGGGCTGGCAGGCGTTGTTCCTGCTGACCTCCGCCTGGTTCATGGTCGCCTGGCTGCGTGGCCGGCGCGGCTGCGCGCATCACGCCGTCTCGGCCGTGGTCATGCTGTACCTGCTGGTGGCCATGCCGCACGTCACCGCCGAGCACGGGCCGTGGCTGAACATGTCCACAATGGACACTTCGCCCGGAATCCTGTTCACGGTGGTCGCGATCGCGGCGGCCGTCTACTTCGCGGGCGACGCGGTGAAGTCGGGGATGTTCCTGCTCAAGACGGCCGACCGGCCCGCCGGATCGGTTTCACGCGCGGCGTGCCGGGCGGTGATGGGCATCGGGATGGGTTACATGCTGCTGGCCGCGCTGTGAGGTGGCTTTCGCGGCTTGCCGCCACGAAAGCCACCAGGTGTCACGCTAGCCGCAGCTGCACCCGCAGCCACAGCTCGAGCCGGCGCAGCTGTCTCCGCACCCACATCCATCCCGCATCGCGTCATCCTTCCGCTAGACAGGGCCGTTGTTCACGCTACGTGTGCGGATGATCACCCGCAAGGGACTGGGCGGGTGACGCCGGATGCGCCGGAAGGGACGGGCGATCCGGGTCGGCGGCATGCGAAAATCGTCCCATGTCTGTCGGTTTCCTGGGGCTCGGCGTGATGGGGGAGCCGATGGCTCTCAACCTGGCACGGGCAGGGGTCCCACTCCTCGTCTGGAACCGCACTCCCGCGAAAACCCAAGCGCTGGCGGCGGCGGGCGCATCTGCCGCGGCGGATGTGGCGGAAGTGTTCACCCGCTCTGAGGTCGTCCTCCTGATGCTGACCGACGGGGACGCCATCGACACCGTCCTCGCCCGCGGCACCCCCGAGTTCGCCACACGCGTCGCGGACCGCACGATCGTCCACATGGGCACCACTTCGCCCGCGTACTCGAAGAACCTCGAGTCGGACATCCTCGCCGCGGGCGGCCGCTACGTCGAAGCTCCCGTTTCCGGCTCACGCAAACCGGCCGAAGCCGCCGAGCTGATCGCGATGCTCGCGGGCGCTCCGGAGTCGATCGACACGGTGCGCCCGGTGTTGAAACCGATGTGCCGGGAGACGGTGTTCTGCGGATCGGTTCCGCAGGGCCTGCTGATGAAGCTTTCGGTCAACACGTTCCTGGTCACGCTGGTGACAGGCCTCGCCGAGTCGGTGCACTTCGCGCGCAGCCATGGGGTCGACCTGGATCGCTTCGCCGAGGTGCTCGGCGCGGGGCAGATGGCGAGCCCGATCATGCGGGTCAAGGCACCCAAGCTGCTCGACGAGGACTTCTCGGTCCAGGCGTCGGTCGCGGACGTCTTGACGAACACGCGCCTGATCACGGAAGCCGCCGCGTCGGCGGGCATCGCGGCCCCGCTCGTCGAAGCCTGCGGAACGTTGCTCGGCGAAGCCGTCGACCTCGGCCTGGGCCGCCTGGACATGACCGCCGTCGTCAAGGCCCTCGAGGCTCGGGGGTCGTGAGCGTTGGGGGGGGGGGGGTGAAAACCCCAAACACAACCAAAAGAAAAAAACCAAAA
>NZ_JBHWEB010000107.1:0-32024 GCF_042734395.1 Amycolatopsis sp. NPDC059657
ACGGACGCACATCCCCGGTCACGTGGTGATCATCGCAGCACCACGATCACCACGTGACAGAGACCTGACTAGTTACCCGGCCGGAACACTCACGAGTCCTGACCTGCGAAAACGTTAGGAAACCTCGGGGGCCTGGGCGCACTTTTCGCGGAGCTTGGCCTCGACCTCGGCGTCCGTCGGCTCGGCCGGGGCCTCCTCTTCGAGGGCTTTGAGGCGCTTTTCGGAGCGGCGGACCGCCCAGACGACGACCAGCAGGCCGAGGATGTACAGCGGGTAGCCCATCGCGAGCTTCGCGAAGGCGAGCCAGCCCGTGTAGTCCTCGTTGTACAGCCAGCGCTGCACCACGAACCGCGCGGCGAACACGGCGGCCATCGCGAGCGTCGCGATGTCGTAGCCGAAGCGGGACGGCTTGTCCTTGCGCCAGGCGTGGCCGGTGCCGTTGAGCAGGTTCCAGATGACCCCGGCCAGCGGCCAGCGGATCACGATGGAGAACACGAAGATCCCGCAGTAGACCAGGCTCGCCCAGATGCCGAACAGGAAGAAGCCCTTGGCCGAGCCGGTCCGGTAGGCGATGAAGGCGGCGATCGCCACCCCGAAGAACCCCGAGATCGCGGGCTGCAGCGGCTCCTTGCGCACGATGCGCAGCACGGTGATGGCCACCGCGCTGCCGACCGCGCACCAGATGCCGGGCATGAGCCCGAAGATGGCGTTGGCCAGCACGAACACGACCACCGGCACCGAGGAGTAGATGAGGCCGGACACGCCGCCCATCTGCTCGAGCAGCGTCGGCGGCTTGGTCTCTTCTTCGGTGGACTTTTCACTCACGTGCTTAGTCAACTCACTGGGCTGTTTGGAGCTCGTAATACGGGTTGTAGAGCACCTTCTGGCCGTCGCGCACGGCCATCCGGCCACGCACCTTGATGGTCCGACCCGGCTCGATGCCGGGGATCCGGCGACGGCCGAGCCAGATTAGCGTCACGCCCTGTGTCCCGTCGAACAGCTCGGCCTCGAGTGTCGCGGCTTCGTCGCTGGGGCACAGTTCGACACTGCGCAACCGGCCGAGCACGGTGACCTCTTGGCCCTGCTTGCAGTCACAAGCGCGCTGCGCACCCTCGACCTCGGATTTTTCCGAAAGGTCGTCGGCGTCGAGCTCCTCGACGTCGCTCGTCAGCTTCCGCTTCAGCCGGCTGAAGTAGCCGCCTTCTTTGGCGGGCATATGTGTAACTCCTGTGCTCCGGGGCCCCCGACAGACCGGCCCGTGCTTCACCAGCGTAGCCGTGGTTCACGCCAGCGAAACGCGTTTGCGCCAAGATCGCAACGTGACCTCCGCTATGCCGCCGGTGTTCAACTCGGTCGCGGCGCTGCTACCCGGCACCGGCTCAGATGAAACGTTCGTCCGCGAAGTCTTCGCCCAACCGCTCGCCGCGGTCGGTGTGCGGCTGATCGCGCCTCCGCCGCCACGCGGCGCCGACCTCGTCCGTGGCAGCCTCGCGGCGCTCGACGAGATCGCGGCCGAGGCGGGCGGGCCGATACTGGTCGGCGGCATTTCGTTCGGCGCGCACGTCGCCGCGACGTGGGCCGTGCGGGAGAGCGGCCGCTGCGCCGGGCTGATGGCCGCGCTACCGGCATGGAACGGCGAACCGGGATCAGCACCCGCCTCGCTGGCCGCGAAGCTCTCCGCCGATCTGGTGGCCGCGAACGGCCTCGAGCCCGCTTTGGCCACCTCGGTCGACGGCGTCCCGCGCTGGCTGGCCGACGAGCTCACCCGCGCCTGGCGCGGTCACGGCGACTCGCTCGCCGACGGCCTGCGCGCCGCGGCCGCCTACCCGGCGCCCTCACTCACCGATCTGGCCACTGTGGACGTTCCGGTAGGCATCGCCACGTGTGTCGACGATCCGATACACCCTACGAAAGTCGCGTACGACTGGGCCGGCGCGCTGCCCCGCGCCGCCGTCGTCGAGACGACGCTCACAGCGCTGGGCGAGGACCGCGAATCCCTGGGCAGGGCGACCGTGCTGGCGTTGCTGCGGTCAATCCGCCAAAGCGACAAACCCGCCTAAACCGATCATCGTCGCGCCACTCGCGACCCGCTGACGCACCCGCCAGCGGGCATTGCCCAGCAACCGCGACGAAAGTTTCCCCGCGAAGAACGCGACGAGCAGGTCGGCGAGCATGGCGAGCGCCAGCGCGATCAGGCCCAGCACGATGAACACCAGCGGCGCCGGCGCACGCTCCGGATGCACGAAATGCGGCAACAACGCCATGAAATACAACGCTGTCTTCGGATTGAGCAACTCGGTGAGAATGCCTTGGATCAACGGCGACCGGGCCCACTGGCGGGCGGAACCGCTTTCACCACCGTCTTCGTCGCGGTGGAAAATCGCCTGCAAACCCAAGAAGACCAAGTAGGCGGCGCCCGCGTATTTGACGACCGCGAACGCGACGGCCGACGTCGCGAGCAGCGCGGAGAGTCCCAGCGCGGCGGCGACCACATGCACGGACGCGCCGATCCCGTTGCCGACGACCGAGCGGATCCCTTCGCCGCGACCGCCACGCAGGCTCCGCGCGAGTACGTACAAAATCCCCGGTCCGGGCGTCACGGCGAAGATCGCCGCGGTACCGAGGAAGACCAAGAGTTCCGCGAAATCCGGCATGGCCCGAGCCTAACGACCCGGGCCAGCCGTTTTACTGGCCTTGCTCGGCCTGCTGGGCCGCGATGTGCTCGGCGACCGCGTCGGGCAGCGTGATCGTGAGCGGGGTGCGCACCGGCATCGGCGCGTCGCCGCGGTCGACGATGGTGCCCTTCACGATCTCGCGCAGCACTCCGGGCGCCATCGGGGCGAGCGACTGCGGCCCGGCGATCACGCCGCGCAGCATCCAGCGCGGCCCGTCGACACCGACGAAGCGCAGCGCCACGTCGCCGACGATGGCCGAGATCTCCATCCCCCACTCGCCGACGCCGATGTTGACCTTCGCGCCGTCGGAGCGCAGCTGCTCGGTCAGCTCGTTGCTGACCTCACGCCACAGCCCGCCCGACTTCGGCGCGGCGTACGCGCTGACGGTGACCTGGCCGTGCTCGGTGACCACGTGCACCGCGCGCACGCCGCCCGCCTGCGGGTCCATCTCGACCTGCACCTGCGAACCGTCGGGCACGGGCACCTTCACCGAGCCGAGGTCGATGCGCGGCACGTCGTCTTCGCGGGCGTCGGCGATGTCGAACGGCCCGTCGGGCGCGTTGGAAAGCTCGGCAGAGATGCCGTCGGCCTCGTCGTCGACGTCGGCCGTCTCGTCGACCTCGGGCGCGGCGTGCCTGCCGGTGGACCGACCGGTGTCGTCGTCGGCCCGCCGCTTGCGTCCGAAAATCCCCACTAGTTGTTCTCCGTTCCTTCCCCAGTACTGGCTGCGGACAGTGTGGCGTGTCCGCCGGTGGATCCGTAACCACCCGCGCCGCGTTCGCTCTCGCCGAGCTCGGCCACTTCGACGAACACGGCGTGTTCGACGCGCTGGATGACCAGCTGGGCGATGCGGTCGCCGCGGGTGAGCTTGAGCGGCTCGCGCGGGTCGTGGTTGATCAGGCAGACGCGGATCTCGCCGCGGTAGCCGGAGTCGATGGTGCCCGGCGTGTTGACCACCGAGAGCCCGGCGCGCGCCGCGAGCCCGGAGCGCGGGTGCACGAAGCCCGCGTAGCCATCGGGCAGCGCGATGGCGATGCCGGTGCCGACCACCACGCGTTCGCCGGGGTCCAGCACGACGTCGGACGTCGTCACCAGATCGGCGCCCGCGTCGCCTGGACGCGCGTAGGCGGGCAGTGGCACATCGGGATCGACGCGGGAGAGCAGTACCTGAACGCTGGACACGACGGGCGAGATTACCCTGAGCCTGTGGTGAAGAGTGTGAGCGCGGCCGTTCAAGGCACGATCAGGTATTCAGAGCGGCTGTACGTGCCCTGGTGGAACTGGCCGCTGCCGCTGGTCGGCGGCGCGCTGATGGGCGCGACCATCGACCTGGGCTACCCGGGGCTGCGCGGCTGGCTGCCCTACGTCGTGGTCGAGGCGCTGGTGGTGGCCATCATCCTGGCGCTGGGCCGCGCGCGGGTGCGGATCACCGACCGCGAGCTGCTGGTCGGCGAGGCGCACATCCCGCTCGAGTTCATCGGCGAGGTCGAGATCTTCGACCGCGACCACAAGCGCCCCGCGCTCGGCCGCGACGCCGACCCCGCCGCCTTCGTCGCCCACCGCGGCTGGGTGGGCCCCGTGGTCCGCGCCCGGCTGACCGACCCCGACGACCCGACGCCCTACTGGCTGTTCAGCACCCGCAAGCCCGAGCGGGTGGCCGAGCTGCTGCGAGCGCACCGGGCGTGAAAAAGAGGGGGCGGGCACCGTGCGGTGCCCGCCCCCTCTTTTCGTACAACCCCTGATGCTCCTGTGGTGGTCCCGCTATCAGCCCGGTCAGGCTCAGGCTCACGCGCAGTCGCGACAGATCAGCCGTCCGTTGGCCTCTTCGGCCAGGCGGCTGCGGTGGTGGACCAGGAAGCACACGGAGCAGGTGAACTCGTCAGCCTGCTTGGGCACGACCTTGACGGTCAGGTCCTCGCCGGAGAGCCCGGAAAGGTCCGCACCGGGAAGTTCGAAGTTCTCAGCGCTCGCGTCCTCGTCGACGTCGACGACGCCGGACTGATTCTCGTTACGACGAGCCTTCAGCTCCTCCAACGAGTCTTCGGCCAGCTCGTCGGCCTCGCTGCGGCGCGGAGCGTCGTAGTCGGTAGCCATTGTCCCTCACCCCTGCGATCAGCTTCGATGTCTGGGTCCGGGCCTCCGAGAAAGCTCTCTCTTAAGCCCGTGCCGCTGGTCAACGTTCCAGGGCCCCTGTTTGTGCCCGGCGAGAACAGTGAGCGAAGTCTCTATTTCCAGATGCACTGTGCAGCTCGTTCTGCGACCGAAGCTCGCAGAGGGTAGCTCACCCGGTTCCGCGGCTCGCAACGCCCCGGTATTGATCATCAAGTCCGTCACCCCGCCGGGTGACTTCGCAGGTCGACGCGGCTTCCCCCGTTCGGGTTGCGCGGAGGTTCGGAACCTCACTCCGACGCCCCGATCGCTTGCACCGGCCCACCGCGCCATGGTGCGATCCGAAGACACCAGGACGGGTGCGGATCGTCCCGCCGACCCACGCTGCCGGGTGAATGCCTGAACGCCTAGGCTGATCAGCAGCGACCATTGTCAGTGCGGGAGTGTCGGCGTTCGGGAAGGGACGGGGCAGGTGGCGTCGGGGAACGGCTTCGGGGACCGTGGGACTCGGCCATATCGCAAGCGGCGGCCGCTGCCCGCCCTCATCGTGATCGGCGTGCTCTTCGTGGGCGCGATGATCGTGTGGGTGAACGCGATGCTGAGCAAGGCCGACATCGACGAAGCGATCAAGTGCACACCGGCCCCCATCGCGGCGGAAGGTGTCACCTACACGCCGCTCGGGCACGCGGCGCTCGACGATCGCTCGCCCATCCCGCCGGACAAGGTCAGCCTGCGCGTGCTCAACGCCAGCGGCGTCCGCGGCCAGGGCAAGATCACCGACACCACGCTGCGCGAGCTCGGCTTCACGGGCATCACCGAGACCACCAACGACCCCGCGTACCCGGAGAAGACCCCGGCCAAGTGCAAGGGCCAGATCCGCTTCGGCGAGAACGGCGTCACCGCGGCCCGCACGGTCAGCCTGATCGCGCCCTGCGCGGAGCTGGTCAAGGACAACCGCGCGGACGCCTCGGTCGACCTGGCGATCGGCACCAAGTTCGGCGACATCCAGCCCAAGGCCGAGGCGAGCAAGATCATCGAGCAGCTCAAGACCTGGTCGGCCCAGCACCAGGGCGGCGGAGGCGGCGAGCAGTCCGCGGGCGCGCCCTCCCCCAACATCGACCAGACCCTCTTGGCCTCGGCCCGCGACGTCACCTGCTGATTTTTGCCCCAATGCGTCTTTCGGTCCCTCCCAGGGACCGAAAGACGCATTGGGGCAAAGACCGCTAGACCGAGCCGGCGCCCGCCTCGACCATGGCCTCGCGCAGGGCGGGCGCGATCGAAGGTGCGGCCGCGTAGGTCGCGTCCGCGCCCAGCGCGACGTCCTCGCCCGGCAGGCTGACGAAAGCGCCTGCCTCCGAAGCGACCAAAGCGCCGGCCGCCCAGTCCCAGCGGCCGAGGCCGTGCTCGATGTAGGCGTCGGTCCATCCGGCCGCGACCGAGCAGAGCTCCAGCGAGGCCGCGCCGGGCCGCCGGATGTCCCGCACCCGGCCCAGCATGTCGGCCGCGAAGCGCGCCTGCCGGACGCGGCGCTCCTGCCGGTACGCGAAACCGGTGCCCAGCAGTGTCAGGTCGAGCCGGGAAGGACCGGTGACGGAGAGTCGCCGTCCGTCGAGGAACGAGCCGTGCCCGCGCGCCGCCGTCCAGCGCCTGCCGCTGACCGGTTCGACGACCGCGCCCGCCACCGACACCCCGCCGACCTGCGCCGCGAGTGAGACCGCGAACCACGGGAGCCCGTAGAGGAAGTTCACCGTGCCGTCGATCGGGTCGATCACCCATGTCACGCCGTCACCCGCCGCGCCGCCCGCCTCCTCGCCCAGCACGGCGTCCGAAGGTCGCAGCTCGGCGAGCCTCGCGCGGACGAACCGCTCCGACTCGTGGTCGACCGCCGTCACCACGTCGGTGTCCGCGGATTTGGTCCCGAACTCGACGGATCGGCCCTCCTGTATCCCCTTCCACGCGCTGAGAACCAGCTCAGCGGCATCCCCCGCGACCAGTTCGGCGATATCTTTCAAAGCACGCTCGTCAACTCCCACGACGGACATGTCACCACATCCGGTTAAAGTCTCCGAGGCAAGCTTCTGAATCGTGCGAGAAGGGACCACATCCGTGACCGCTACCCGGGGTTTCGGCATCGACATCGGCGGCAGCGGGATCAAGGGCGCCCTGGTCGACTTGGAGAAGGGCGCGCTGATCGGGGACCGTCTCCGCATCGACACGCCCAAGCCGTCGACCCCGGAGGCCGTCGCGGACGTCGTCGCCGACGTGGTCGGCCACTTCGGCTGGGAAGGGCCGGTCGGCGTCACGCTGCCCTCCGTCGTCAAGAAGGGCATCGCGCTGACGGCCGCGAACATCGACAAGAAGTGGGTCGGCACCGACGCGGACGCGTTGTTCGCGAAGCGGCTCGGCCGCGGCGTCGACGAGATCGCGATGATCAACGACGCGGACGCGGCGGGCATCGCGGAGATCCGGTTCGGCGACCCGATCACCCGGCACGGCGTGGTCGCGCTGCTGACGTTCGGCACCGGCATCGGCAGCGCGGTGTTCCACGACGGCAAGCTCGTGCCGAACACCGAGTTCGGCCATCTCGAGGTCGACGGTCACGATGCGGAGAAGAAAGCGGCCGCCTCGGTCAAGGACAACGAGGGCCTCTCGTACCCGCAGTGGGCCAAGCGCGTCGAGCGCTACCTGACCGTGCTGGAGAACCTGATCTCGCCCGACCTGTTCATCGTCGGCGGCGGGGTCAGCAAGAAGGCCGAAAAGTGGGTGCCGCTGCTGGACATCCGCACCAAGGTCATCGCGGCCTCGCTGCAGAACAACGCGGGCATCGTGGGCGCCGCGGCGGCCGCCGCGGAGGGCATCGAACACTGATCCGCGGCGCGCCTGAGGTGATCGCTCCGCGACGCATCGGCGCATCGTCGTTACAATGGAACACGGCCCACGGCTGCGGAGGAGAAAACCGCAGGCCCAGGGCGTGTTCCCCGAATTTGAGGCAGCTGAGGCCGTCAGGCTTTTGCTCGTCATGATCGACCGCTGCGAAAGGGCGTAAGTGGCAGCCGCAAGAACCGCAACCCGAAGCGGTACGAAGACAACGAGCGCCGCCGGCGAAGCCGCTGAGGAGGCCACCGAAACGGCCAAGCCAGCCGGGCGCAAACCCGCCGCGGGCGCGAAGAAGGCACCTGCCAAGAAGGCTCCGGCCAAGAAGACCGGCAAGGATGACGCCAAGGGCGATCCCGACGGTCCCGGCGAGCTCGACGAAGCCGACCTGGAAACCCCGGATCTGTCCGATCTGGAGGAAGTCGAGGTCGACGTCATCGACGAGTCGGTGACCGACGAGCCGGAAGAGGCCGACGCGGAGGACGCCGAGGAAGAGGCCGAGGAGCCTGCCGCCCGCGGCAAGCGCACGGCCGCCACCAGCTCGGCTCAGAAGGACGTCAAGGCGGGCGACAACCCCGACTTCGTCTGGGACGAGGAAGAGTCGGAGGCACTGCGCCAGGCGCGCAAGGACGCCGAGCTCACCGCCTCGGCCGACTCGGTCCGCGCGTACCTGAAGCAGATCGGCAAGGTCGCGCTGCTCAACGCCGAGGAGGAGGTGGAGCTCGCCAAGCGCATCGAGGCCGGGCTCTACGCCGCCGAGCGCGTGCGCAACGCCGAGGAGGAGGGCGAGAAGCTCGCCACCCAGATGCGCCGCGATCTCAAGTGGATCGTGCGTGACGGTGAGCGTGCCAAGAACCACCTGCTCGAGGCGAACCTCCGGCTCGTGGTCTCGCTGGCCAAGCGCTACACCGGCCGCGGCATGGCGTTCCTGGACCTGATCCAGGAGGGCAACCTCGGCCTGATCCGCGCGGTGGAGAAGTTCGACTACACCAAGGGCTACAAGTTCTCCACGTACGCCACCTGGTGGATCCGTCAGGCGATCACCCGCGCGATGGCCGACCAGGCCCGCACCATCCGTATCCCGGTGCACATGGTCGAGGTCATCAACAAGCTCGGCCGCATCCAGCGTGAGCTCCTGCAGGACCTCGGCCGCGAGCCGACGCCCGAAGAGCTGGCGAAGGAAATGGACATCTCCCCGGAGAAGGTCCTGGAGATCCAGCAGTACGCCCGTGAGCCGATCTCGCTCGACCAGACCATCGGCGACGAGGGTGACTCGCAGCTCGGTGACTTCATCGAGGACTCCGAGGCGGTCGTCGCGGTCGACGCGGTGTCGTTCACGCTGCTGCAGGACCAGCTCCAGTCGGTGCTGCAGACGCTGTCCGAGCGTGAGGCCGGCGTGGTCCGGCTGCGCTTCGGCCTCACCGACGGCCAGCCGCGCACGCTCGACGAGATCGGCCAGGTGTACGGGGTCACCCGTGAGCGCATCCGGCAGATCGAGTCGAAGACGATGTCCAAGCTGCGTCACCCGTCGCGCTCGCAGGTACTGCGCGACTATCTCGACTAGGCTTCACCCAGCGAAAGCCCCGCTCGGCCACTCGGCCGGGCGGGGCTTTCGCTTGCTCAGGGGTCGTGAGTGTTCCGGCCGGTTCTATTGGGCGGAAGGGCAAAGGGGTCATGTCGTGCTGGGCGACCTTGGCCCGCTTCAGCCCTGGCCACGAAAGAGTGACTGTGGAGGGTTTGCGGTGACGGTTGCGGGCGAGTGGTAACTCTGCTCCGGTGGATGCAGCGGAGTGACCACTCGCGGGCCCCCTCGTGAAGCGAGGGGGCCCCCGAGTGCGTACTACGCACCCAACGGCCCCCTCACTTCAAGCCCGCCCGAGGCTTTCGGGCACCCCGCCGGACTTGGTGAAGGAATCCCTCACCAGCCAGCCACATTCGGCTTTCCGCGCAATAACCGGCCGGAACACTCACGACCCGGCCTACTCGTCGCCGAGGAGCTTGTCCAAGAGCCCGGCATTGTCGAGGATCAGCAGCACGTTCTCCACGACCTCGTCCACGACCCGTGTCTCGGTCAGGATCTTCTCGACCATCGCGAGACTCTGCACGGTGTCGACCGCGTTCGGGCACTCGTCGCCGTCGTAGACCCGGCCGTCGAACGCAGCCAGACGGCGGTCGATCGCGATGATCAGCCGGTAGTACCGCGAAGTTTCCGGGCCGAGTTCGGTGCAACCCGCGCAGTCGCACTCGCGGGCGAGCAGGCCGGCCACGCGCAGGCAGAGTGGTTCGCAGTCCTCCAGCAAGCGCTTACTTCCGGCGAACGCCTGGGCTTTGCGAAGCCAGTAAGCCGCACGGGGCCCGCCGGCCAGTGAGCAGGCCGGGCAGGCACATGTACGTTCCAATGGGTCGATGACAGCGATCCGGCGAAGCGTGACTCGCCGGTTGCGCGGGCTGCCGTTCTTCGGGTGGGTGCCGCTCTTCCGCAACGGTCCGCTCCTCGCTTCCGGTGTTTCTCCTTTGAAATCCCGGTTTCTGCAAGTCGCAGCTGAGAGTCGGCTTGTTACGGCCTGCCGGTCAAAGCCGTCCACGGGACGTGCACGGTGACCCGTTCGCGGAGCTGCTCGTTGATCAGCCACAGCTCGCCGGTCGCGGGCCAGTACGACAGGTTCTGGCTGTTGACGGGCGCCTGGCCGCTCAGCCGGGACGTCGACACGCCGCCCACTCCCCCGTGCAGGCAGGACGGGTGATCGTGCGTCGGGTCGGCCGCGTACTCCGGGCAGACACCGGTGAACAGGAAGTACCCGTCGCGAGCGACGGCGCCCTGCACACCCCAGACCGGGGAAAGGAAACCTTCCGAAGCATGGGTCAGGCCGTCGGGGCCGGTCTTCAAGCGGGCCGCGGCGCGGTCGAACGGCCAGCGGAGGACGCGGCCGCCTTCCTTCGCGGCGTGCTCCGCGGTGATGAAGGAATTCGATGACGCGTCGAAGGAAAGCGTCGACATGCACGGGCGGTCGCCGATGGCCGTGGTGCAGCCGCCGCCGGGGTACCAGAAGGCGCCGATCTGCGGGAGCGCGTAGTCGTAGAACGCGGCGTGGTACTTGCCGTCGGAGCCGAGGCCGACGTTGCCTGCGCTGTCGTCGACCTTCCAGAAATGACTGGTGTCGAACACCCGGATCACGCCGCCCGCGGTGGCCACATAGAGCCGGTTGTCCACCCAGGTCATGCCGTGCCCGTGCCCGGTGACGACGGCGAAGTCCGTGTTCGACGTCGGCTCGACCAGCAAGACATGGCGGTAGGTCAACGCCGTCGCGTCGGTGAAGGACAGGCGGACCATGGTGTCGCCCGGTGTGTGCCAGGACGCCGCGACGACGCGTTTGCCGTCGACCTTGCCGGTCGGCGAGGCGTCGCCGGAGCCGGTGAGGCCCTGCGGGATCCAGTCGTTGGTCTTGTCGTCGTTGGCGTCTTCCCAGCAGAATCCGGACGGCTTCAGCGCGGACGCCAGGTACGTGCCGTGGCACAGCGGCCTGGCCTTGCGGTTGGCCGAGGTGAGGATCTCGGCCAGGCCGCGCGGCTTCAGCTGGGCGTTGCGCTCGAGCTGCGCGATGCGGGCGCCGTAGTTCTCGAAGGTCTGCCCGGCGGTCATCCGGTAGGTGTCGACGGTGGCCGCGGCGATACGGGGGAAGCTCGCCGCCGCCGACGCGGTCCCGGTCACGAACAGGCCGGCGACGAGTGCGCACGCCAGGCCGAGTACCCGAAGTCTCATGCGCGCAGTCTCGGTTCCACGCGCACAAGAACCGTACATTTCTCCGGTATATTCGCCGTTTGTGATCACCGAGACCTACCGCTACCCGGACACCGGCGACCGCGTCACGGCCTCGTTCATCGCGCAGCACGAGCCGTACGACGGCTATTGGCGCGCCAGCGAGGACGCCGCGCTCACCCGGCTCGCCGGGAAACTCGAAGCGCTGGGCGACCGCGAGCACGTCCGCGCGCTCGACGCCGGGTGCGGCGAGGGCAGGCTCCTGCCGTGGATCGCGAAGTTCGCCGCCAGGATCACGGCCGCGGACCCTGACCCCGAACGGCTCGCCGCGGCGAAGAACGCGAAGCTGCCGGAAGCCACCCAGGTCGCGTTCGAGGTATCGCCGATCACCGGCGTACGGGGCGGGCCGTTCGACTTGATCATGTGCAGTCACGTCATCCAGCACGTGCCGACGGCCGAGCTGCAACCGCTGCTCGACGGCCTGCGCGCGGTCGCCGCGCCGGGCGCGTCGCTCGTGCTGTCGTTCAGCCGCGCGCCGTTCGGGCGTGGCGGGTACAGCATCGACCGGATTTCGCCGGACGGCGTGCGTTCCGAGCACGTCGGCCAGTCCCGGTTCGACGAGGCGCTGGCCAGCGGCGAGGCGCTGCCGGTGCGGCTCGTCGATCCCGAGCAGCTCACCGCGATGGCGGCGGACGCGGGCTGGGCTCCGGAGTGGGACTGGACGTATCACGTCCTCGATGACCTCGGTGTGGTCGACGAGCACACCGACCGCGATGAGCTCGTCAACGCCGCGCCCGCGTTGCGACGGCAGCTCGGGCGGGACATGGTAACGCTCTGGCGCGCATCACCGACTAGCAGCGAGTGAGCACTCTGCTGCTTTCCTTCGCCTGGGCGGTGCCGCTCTCGCGGGAACAGTCCATTTCGGTCTTCGACCGCGGCATCGAGTCGGGCCTTCTGTCCACTTTGGACGGCAAGTTCGGCGAAGAATGGGCCTGCGCGGAGGATTTTCTCGCCCACTACACGGAAAAGCCCCGGCGTTGCCTGCTGGCCGGTGATCCGCTCGCCATCGAGCTCCGCGAGTCGGCACTGCCGTGCCGGGTGATCGTCACCTGGCATCCGGCGTATCACTCGATGACGTTCATCGTCACCACGTCGATCACCGGCGGCCCCGATCTCGCCATCGCGGTGCTGCAGAGCCTGCAGGGCCGCGCCTCCGAGGACGCGCTGCGCGGGAGCTACCGCGGCGAGAACCACTCCTCGGCCAAGGAGTCGGTCATCGCCGCGTTCGCCGAGCTCACCGCGGGCAGCGAGACCGGAGAACTCCACCGCAAGGGGTGGTGTGTCGAGGTGCGCGGCTACGACGGTCATCCCCCAGGAAGAACCGTCGACGCCGATCCCCGGCCGTTCTACGGCCTCGCCACCAGCGACGAGGGCTGGCGTTTCGTGCCGCCGGACGTCGCCCGCGAGGCACTCGGCCAGCAGTGGGGCACGCGGACGTTCGTCGCCGCGTACGCGATGGCCAACAGCATCGTCTGCCTGAACAGCAAGGGCAGCGAGTACACCGAGCACCAGCGTGAGCTCGCGCTGACCCTGTTCGGCAAGACCGAGCCGTACTTCGAGATCGACAGCCCGGTCGGCGGGCTCGACCACGGCATGCTGTTCATCCTCGAACGTGTCCTGATCCGGATGGCGCTGGCCGATCAGTGGCTGCACCGCGCGCAACAGGAACTCGCGCGGCCAGAGGAGGGCAAGAGGGCCGCGAACCGTAAACGCCGCCTGCTGCGCGGCTCGCTCGACGATCTGCTCGAAATGCTGAACTCCGTGCTGCCACCGGAAATCGACTCCCTCGAACGCAGGCTGGTCACCACGATGGGCGTCGAGCGTGTCATCCAGCAGCTCGACCGGCAGGCCGAGGCGATGGACGACGAGACCAGGTATTCCTACGAAAGCGTGGTCAGCGCCCGCGTCACGCGGCTGACCGTGGTGACCGTCATCCTCACGGTCGTCACGATCATCCTCGGCGTGCTGCAAGTGCTGGTCTCGCTTTAGGCCTTGTTCTTGCGCTTGCGTGCCATATCGGTGAGCACCAGTGCCACCCCGGCCACCGCCATCACGATGCTCGCCGCGATGTGGAACGACGGCGGCAGCACGTGGAGCTGCACGAACCAGCTGTACGACTTGCTCTCGCCGACGCGGTTGATGAACCCGCCGATCCCCTGCACGACCAGCACGATTCCGATGAGTTCGATCATGATCCGACCTTTTCTTCCTTCGGTGAAAGCAGTTGCCACAACGGGCCGAACACGAACCACATGGCGGTGACGATGCCCATCCGCGGTATCCAGCCCTGCAGCGGCTTGGTCTGTTCCGGCGAGCCGACGACGAAGATCAGCAGCAACAGCACCCCTGCCGCGATCCCGCAGGCGAGCACGCATTTGCCCCACTCACACCACTCGTATCGCTCCTTCTCTTCGGAAGTGCGATGCGGTTTGACCGGCTTCGGCCCGCCCGCGAAGCGATGCGCGAACCGGACGTCGGCCCAGCGGATCATGGCCGGGCCGAACACCACGCTGAACCCGAGATAGACGGCCGCGAGACCGTGCAGCATCCCGCCCTTGCCGCCGTGTGACAGGTCGAGCATGGTCGCGACGAGCACGACCACGTCGATCACCGGCGTCATGGCCAGCAGCACCAGGCTGGTGCGCCGCAGCTTCAGCAGATAGCGGGCGAGCAGTCCCGCCGCGATGAACACCCAGAACCCGATCTCCCCCGCCGCGATCACCGCGGCCATCGGGTTCCCCCTCAGAAACTCCCAGAAGTTCTCCACGGGTAAGACTCTGCGGCCTGGCGGCCGGTCACCGCGTCGGCGGACCGCAGGAGACGGGCGTCATCAGTTCGTAGGACGCCGATCCCGCGCCGGTGTGCTGGGATGGGAGCGTGCGTGTGAGCCTGCCCCGTCTGTCCCAGTTGCCGGTATGGCAGCAGGACCTGGTGATCGCGGTCGGGACCTGGCTGCTCGGGCTGTTCTTCTACCTGACCGGCCTGTACCTGATCGCGGGCGGGCCCGACCCGGTACCGCTGTGGAAGCGGCTGATCGAGCTGACCGCGATCGTCGGCCTGGAGATCATCCGCCGCAAGGTCCCGCTGGCGCTGATCCTCGCGACGGGTGTGCTGGCGGTGGACATCACGCTGGGGCTGTCGCTGCCGATCATCGTGGTGTACACCGATTTCCTGTACGCGGCGACGCTGTACGGGTCGAAGCGGGTGAGCCGTGCGATGATCAGCGTGGCCGCGGTGAGCACGGTCGCCGTCATCACCGCCGCGCTGGTGTTCGCCTCGGACTGGCGCGCGGGCGTCATCGCCGCGATCGCCGCGCTGCCGTTCCTGATCACCCCGGTGTGGTGGGCGACGAACGTACGCCAGCATCGCGACATCGCGCAGGCCGAGCGGGCGAACTCCCAGCAGCTCGCCAGGATCGCCGAACTCGACATGGCTGCCGCCGTCGCCGAGGAACGCGCCAGGATGGCCCGTGACCTGCACGACGTCATCGCCGGGCACCTGTCGGCGATCGCCATCCAGTCGGAGGCCGCACTGTCCATGAAGGATCCCACGCTGGCGCAGACGGTGCTGCGCGCGGTCAGGGAGAACAGCGTGCACGCGCTGGAGGAGATGCGGACCATGGTCGTGCTCCTGAAGTCGGCCGACGGCAGCGTCGACGAGACGACCGCGCCCGCACGCCTCGCGCAACTGTCCAAACTGGTCGATTCGGCACGGGCGAGCGGCATCAGCGTCGACGTCCGGTCCGAAGTGGACTCGACGTTGCTGCCTGCGGCCGTCGACCTCACCGCGTACCGGATCGCGCAGGAAGCGTTGACCAACGCGGTGAAACACGCGCCGGGCACGCGTGCGGTGGTCGAGATCCGGCACTCCGGCGGCAGACTGATACTCGAGATCGGCAACGAACTGGCCACGCGTCCGAAACAGCCGGGCGGGACGGGAACGGGATTGGTGAACATGCGCGAACGCGCGGCGGCCGTTGGCGGCTCGCTGACGGCGGGCCCCTCGGCCGGCGGCTGGCTGGTCCGCGCCGAACTGCCGGTGCCGGGCGCATGACGATCAAGGTCCTCGTCGCCGACGACCACGGCGCCATCAGGGCAGGCCTGGTGCTGATCCTGTCCAACGCCGACGGCATCGAGGTGGTCGGCGAGGCGGCCGACGGCGCCGCCGCCATCCGCCAGGCCCGCGCCTTGAAGCCGGACGTGGTCCTGATGGACGTCCGCATGCCCGGCGTCGACGGCATCGCCGCCACCCGCGAGCTCACCACCGAAGGCCTCTGCCACGTCCTGGTCCTGACCACCTTCGACCTCGACGAGTACGTCCACGGAGCACTGCGCGCCGGCGCGGCGGGCTTCCTCCTCAAGTCGGTCGAAGCACACCGCCTCATCGAAGCCGTCCGCCTGGTCGCGGCGGGCGAAGGCGTCCTCGCGCCCCAGGTGACCCGAAAGCTGATCGCGGCGTTCGCGAACTCGGCCCCCTCACCGGTGGCCGCCCCCGGCCTCGACGACCTCACCGACCGCGAGCGCGAAGTACTGAGCTGCCTCGGCGAAGGCCTGTCCAACGCCGAGATCGGCTCACGCCTCTACATCGGCGAGACCACGGTGAAAACCCACGTCTCCCGCGTTCTGACCAAACTGGGCCTGCGCTCACGCGTCCAGGCGGCCATCCTCGCCCAGGAGGCCGGGATCTAGCCAAAAAAATCCCAATGTGGCTTTGGTCAGCTCAGAGCTGACGAAAGCCACATTGGGGCGCTGAAACCTGACGAATGCCGCATTGGGATTTTTTTCCGGGGTGGGTCCAGGCTGCGGGGTATCTGGCGATCTTCTAACGTCTTCGCATGGGCGTACGGCGCATTCTCGATGTGGACAAGGTCCTGGAACGCCAGGACTCCGGCGAGCTCAAGCGGCGGCTGCACGGCAAGGACCTGATCGGGTTCGGGGTCGGCATCATCATCGGGACCGGCATCTTCACGCTCGCGGGCATCGAGGCGAAGAACCACGCCGGGCCCGCCGTGACGCTCTCGTTCGTCATCGGCGCGGTCGTCGCCGGGCTCGCGGCGCTCTGTTACGCCGAGCTGGCGTCGAGTGTGCCGACCGCGGGCAGCGCGTACACGTACGCCTTCGCGACGCTGGGCGAGGTGTTCGCCTGGATCATCGGGTGGGACCTGCTGCTGGAGTTCGCGCTCGGCGCCGCCGTCGTGTCGCGGGGCTGGTCCGGCTATCTGGCGAACCTGCTCGGACTGTCGCCGAGCCTGTTCGGGGAAGAGGCGCCGGTCAACATCGGCGCCGTGCTGATCATCGCGGTGCTGACCGTGGTCGCCGTGGTCGGCATCAAGGAGTCCGCGTTCCTCACCAACATCCTCGTGCTCGTGAAGGTCGCCGTCTGCGTGCTGATCCTCGCGGTCGGCGCGTTCTACGTGAAGAGCACGAACCTGACCCCGTTCATCCCGCCATCACAGCCCTCCGGCAGCGACACGGCGACGCTGCACCAGCCGATCATCCAGGCCGCGCTCGGCCTCGAACAGTCGATGTACGGCATCGGCGGCGTGCTCACCGCGGCCGCCGTGGTGTTCTTCGCCTACACCGGGTTCGAGGCATTGGCGAACCTCGGCGAGGAGACCGTCAACCCGAAGAAGGACCTCAAGGTCGGCATCCTCGGCGCGTTGTTCGTGTGCGCGGTGCTCTACCTGGGCGTCTCGCTGGTGCTGACCGGCATGGTCGAGTACACGACGATCGACGTCAGCGCCCCGCTCGCGTCGGCGTTCGACGCGGTCGGCGAGCACTGGGTCAGCGCGCTCATCTCGCTGGGCGCGGTCACCGGGCTGACCTCGGTGATGATGGTCGAGCTGGTCACCATCGGCCGGATCGGCTTCGCCATGGGCCGCGACGGCCTGCTGCCCAAGGCCCTCGGCACCACGCATCCCAAGTGGGGCACCCCGCACCGGATGACGATCGGCGGCGCGGCGCTCATCGCGATCCTCGCCGCGCTGGTGCCGATCTCGGAGCTGTCGGACATGGTCAGCATCGGCGCGCTGTCCGCGATGATCATCGTCGCGCTCGCGGTGCCGGTGCTGCGCCGCAAGCGCCCCGACCTCAACCGGTCGTTCACCGTCCCGTTCTCGCCGGTGCTGCCGGTCGTCGCGGCGCTGGCATGCCTGTACCTGGCGCTCAACCTCGACGTGCTGACCTGGATCCGGTTCGCCGTGTGGCTCACGGCCGGCCTGGTCATCTACTTCGCGTACGGGCGGAAACACTCCAAGTTCGCTCAATAGTTCACCCTGTCGAATGGATGCGCCGGGCCCGCGCATCCGTCACTCTGAAGAGATGACGACGCTCACCGCCCTGCCACAGATCAGTTCCGAGCTGCTGCACGACGCGGTAGCCGGACGTCCGACGGCCGTGCTGCTGGAGACGCCGGAGGACTACGTCTTCCTCATGCACTGGCGGCCGGTCCAGGAGGCCATCGCCGAGTACGCGGCCCGGCGCCGGACGATCGACTTCACCCTGCTCGACCTCGTCGACGACAGCACCGACCCCATCCCGGCGCAGCGTGTGCTCAGCCCGATCGGCCGCCACGGCATCCATTTCGACCGGCCCGCCCGTTGCCGCCGCGGCATGCCGGGCGTGCCGGACATCGCGTTGCGCCCGCACGCGGTGCCCTGGCTGCTCAGTGACGACGGGATGACCGCGATCGCGTTCCCGCGCTAGACGCGCCACGCCTCGGCGCGCAGCCCGGCCGCCAGCACGATCGCGCGTGCGGCCGCGGCGTCTTCGACGACGAGCCACAGCCCACGTCCGCGCAACGCGGCGGCGACCCAGTCGGCAGGCTGCGCCTGCTCGCCGAGATCCGGCAGCTCGGGGTCCACAAGGGACACCAGCACGCCCTCGGTTCCCTTCAGGGTGCCCGAAATCCCGACGAACCGGCCGTCACGCCACCGCGATGTCCACAGTGGAGGAACGCCGGTGTCGAGGTAGTCGGTCAGCGCGCGCCACGGGGTGTCGCTCGCGCCGAGCTCGGCCGTGTCGAGGTCGGCGACGATCGTGACGGCGACCGCGTGCAGGCCGTCGAGCAGCGCGGCGAGCGATTCGGGTTCCCACTCCCCCGTGACGGGTAGCGCCGCGCCCGGCCAGGCGGGCATGCGGAAACGGCGGAAGTCCACGCGCACAGTATTGGTCACGGCGGTTCGGTGGACACAGCCTCGTCGCGGGTGCGCGCCGCGAGCCCGGCGACCACGGCCAGCGTGCCGAGCGCCTCCGGCAGGCTCGGCACCTGCCGGAGCATCACGAGACCGATCACCGTGGCGGTCAGCGGCAGCATCGCGAGCAGGAGCGCGAACGTGGCCTGGCCGACTCGGCGCAGCACCACCTGGTCGAGCCCGTACGGCACCACGGTCGCCAGCACGCCGACGCCGATCCCGAGCAGGAGCAGCTTCGGCGAGCCCCAGACGGCCTTGGTGCCGAGCGCGAGTGGCGAAAGCAACACCGTCGCGATCCCGAACCCGACCGCGAGGCTGTCGAGGCCGTTGCCGCCGAGCGCGACCCGCTTGCCGAGCACGATGTACGCGGCCCAGGCGACGGCCGCGCCCAGCGCGAACGCGACCCCCGCGGCGCTGCCGTCGAGTTTCACGTCGGCGATGGCCACCACCCCCGCCGCGACCAGGGCCAACGCGACGAAATCCCGGAATGTGCGCGATCCGAACACGGCGACCAGCACCGGCCCCGCGAACTCCAGCGCGACCGCCGTGCCCAGCGGCAACCGGGCGATCGCCTCGTAGAACACCACGTTCATCCCGGCCGTGACCAGGCCGAACACCGCCGCGAGCAGCAACTGACGCCCCCGCCACGCCTGTTTGCCCGGTCGTCGCCAGGCGAGCAACACGATCGCGGCGCCGAGGCAGCGCAGCCAAGCCACCCCCGCGGGGGATGCGACGGGAAAAAGCCCGACCGCGAGTGCCGCTCCGACGTACATGGAAATTCCGCTGAGAACGAACAAGACCGGGGCAGGCATCGCCCGGAGCCGGGCCTTCGGCGTCAAAACTCCCACCCCCGCATAGTGCCCTACCAGCGAAAACGTCCTCGATCCGCACCCTCTGTCACGAGACAGAGGGTTGATCTACGACATACGGGGTAATTCCACGTGACCTGACTCCCACAGGCGTGGGAACACTTGCGGCTCCCCAAACGTCTGCAAGAGTGGAGGCACGAACACCAAGGAGCCCGGAGCGACCCCGCCGAGGGAATCAGTGCCGAAGTGGTCGTGGCTGGATCGATGGCATCGGGCAACCGGTGCCGGGACGGAGGGAATCTCATGACTTCACCCACGCTCACCCGCCCCGAACTGACCGCTGTCGACCGTTGCGACCGTTGCGGAGCAGCAGCTCAGGTACGGGCTGTCCTCAGCAGCGGTGGCGAGTTGCTCTTCTGCGGACACCACGCCCGCGCCCACGAAGCCAAGCTCAAGGAACTGTCAGCTCAAATCCAGCGTTAAGGATCCCCTCGGGGCCCCTGCGGCGAGTGCTCGTGGTGAGCACTCGCCGTTTTTTATGCGCCGTTCTTGATGCTCAGACGGTGTCGAGCACCTGCTCGAAGGCCACCTCGGCGGCGCCCAGCAGCTTGACGTCGGCGCCGAGCACCGAGCTGACCAGGCGGGTGCCGCCGACGGCGCGGGAGACCAGGCTGCGGCGCCGGATCTCGCCGCCGACCCGTTCCAGCACCGAAGCGGGCAGCACGGTCAGCAGGTCACCCAGCACCAGCAGCTGCGGTCCGAGCAGGTTGACGACGTTCACCAGGCCCAGCGTGAGCCACTCGGCGAACTCGGCCAGCCGTTCCCAGGCCGCCTGCGGGTCGCTGGCGAGCTCGCGGAGCTCGACCAGGATCGCACCGCGCGGGGTGTCCTCGGCCAGCCCCAGCGCCCGGCAGAGGGCCGCTTCACCGACCTCGGTCTCCCAGCAGCCGATGTTGCCGCAGTAACACGGCCTGCCGTCGGGCCGGATGACCATGTGCCCGATCTCGCCGACGTACCCGGCGGCGCCGCGCAGCGACGAGCCGTCGGAGATCACCCCGCCGCCGACGCCGACGTCCGCGGAGACGTACACAGCGTCCGAGGCGCCGCGAGCGACGCCTCGGATGTGTTCGGCGACGGCGCCGAGCTCCGCGTCGTTGCCGACGAGGATCGGGATCCGCATCACGCTGTTCAGCCGCTCGCCGAGTGCCACGTCGGTCCAGCGCAGGTTGGGCGCCTCGTGGACGTGCCCGTCCGCGCGCCGGACCACCCCGGGCACGGAGACGCCGACGGCGCTCGGCTGCACGCCGAGATCGCTCGCCAGCATCGCCGCCGACTCGATGATGTGGGTGATGACCTCGTCGGCCTCACGCATGCGGCCGCGCAGATTCCAGCTGTTGCGCCCCAGAATCTGCCCGCCGAGGCCGACCAGCGCGATGGCCACGTGCTCCACCTGCAGGTCGACCGCCAGCACGACGGCCGCCTGCGGCTGCGGCAGCACCAGCAGCGAGGGGCGGCCCGCCCCTCGCCCTGGCCTCGGCACCTTCTCCTCGACGACCCCGGCTTCCGCGAGGCCGTCGACGAGCGTCTTGATCGTGCTGCGGTTCAGTCCCAGCTCGGCAGCCAGCGTCGCCCGTGTGCACGGGCCGGTGACGTGCAGCAACCGGAGCAGGGTCGTGCGGTTGTGCCTGCGCACCTCGTCCGGACGGGCTACAGGTGTGCTGGTCACAGGTTTAATTCTTTCACGGACCGTCAGCGCGGGGATGCCGCGGCACGCCGCCGCGACAGCGCGTCCACCGTGGCGGCCAGCGCCAGCACGAGGCCGGTGATGATGTTGACCACCGCGGCGGGCTGCTTGAGCAGACCGAGGCCGTTGGTGACGACGGCGAGCACCGCGCCACCGATGACCGCGTCGACCATCCGGCCCTTGCCGCCGAACAGCGAGGTGCCGCCGATGACGGCCGCGCCGACCGCGAACAGCAGCGTGTTCAGGCCACCGGCCTGCGGGTCGACCGAACCGACCTTCGACGAGTAGACGATCGCGCCCAGCGCGGCGACGGTGGAGCAGATCACGAACACGCTCGCCCGGATCTTGCCGACGTTGATGCCGGCACGGCGCGCCGCTTCCTGGTTGCCACCGACCGCGTAGATGTGGCGCCCGTACTGGGTCCGGTTGAGCACGTAGGTGCCCGCGACCAGCAGCGCCAGCACGATCGGCACCACGTACGGCACACCCGAGATGACGATGTTCGGGTTCGGCGCGCGGTTGATCGTCAGCAGGTAGGTGGCGACCGCGGCGAACAGCGCGACGGCGCCGACCTTGAACAGCACCAGCGGCGTCGGCTGGGTGACCAAGCCGCGCTTGAGCCGTGAGAAGTGCTGTCCCAGCTGCGCCAGCGCGAAGCCGCCCGCGCCGACCACGAAGAGCACCCAGCTGCCGAGCGTGGAGAGGTTGCCGTTGGCGACCTTGTCGAGCACCTCGGAGTTGCTGACGTTGAGCGTGCCGCCCTCACCGATGAACTGCAGGATCACGCCCTGCCAGATGATGAACAGCGCCAGTGTCACGACGAACGACGGCATGCCGATCTTCGACACCAGGAACCCGGTGATGCAGCCGATCGCGGTGCCGACGGTGATCGCGAGCAGCATCTCCAGCCACGGGTTGGCGACCGCGCCGGACAGGATGATCACGATGGCGACCGTGGAGAGCGCGGCGCCGACCCAGATCCGCAGCAGCACCGCGAGCAGTACCGCGACCGCCAGCACGGCGATGAAGGTGATGAACACCCCGGAGCCCATCGAGCCGAGCAGGTTGCCGTTGCGCACGAAGTGCAGCGCCATGACCGCGGCGGTGACGCCCGACGCGGTGCCTGCCGACAGGTCGATCTCGCCCAGCAGCAGCACGAACACGATGCCCATCGCGATGATCGTCTGGCCGGCACCCTGCGCGAGCAGGTTCGCGATGTTCGACAGCGAGAGGAAGAACTCGGAAAGCCCGGCGAAGATCGCCACGAGCACGAGCAGGCCCAGCAGCGCGGGCAGCGCGCCGAGCTGGCCCGCCTTCAGGCGCGAGAAGTAGTCGGCGATGGCCTCACGGGTGGACATCGACGTCGTGTCGATGCCGAAGTCCGTGATGGCGGCGGAAGCCACCGGCTTGGCAGGGGTCTCAGTCATTTTCTCCACGCTCACAGGACAGCGGCTTCGGGGCGGGCAAGGCCGAGATCGCCCGACCGGCCCGCGGTGATGAGTTCCACGACCTGGCCGTGGGTGACGTCCTTGGTGTGCACGTCGGCGACGAGGCGGCCGAGGTACAGCACGGCGATCCGGTCGGCGACCTCGAACACGTCGGCCATGTTGTGGCTGATCAGCACGACGCCGAGACCCTTCTCGGCGAGCCTGCGGACGAGGTCGAGCACCTGACGGGTCTGCGCGACACCGAGCGCGGCGGTCGGCTCGTCGAGCAGCACGACCTTCGAGTCCCACAGCACCGACTTGGCGATGGCGACGGTCTGTCGCTGCCCACCCGACAGGGCGGAGACCGGGGTGCGCACGGACTTCACCGTGCGGACCGAGAGCGACGCGAGCGTCTCGCGGGCGGCCTTTTCCATGCTGGCCTCGTCGAGCAGCCATTTGCTGCCGCGCTCGCGGCCCAGGAACATGTTCTGCACGATGTCCAGGTTGTCGGCGAGCGCGAGGTCCTGGTAGACGACCTCGATGCCGAGCGCGGCGGCGTCACGCGGGCCGTGGATGTGGGCGTCCTCGCCCTTGAACTTCACGATGCCCGAGTCGGACCCGTGGATACCGGCGATGCACTTCACCAGCGTCGACTTGCCGGCACCGTTGTCGCCGACGAGCGCGGTCACTTCACCGGCCCGCACGGCGAAGTCCACGTCGTGGAGGACGTGGACCGGTCCGAAGCTCTTGTTGAGGCCTTGGATGTCGAGAATGGGTTCACTCATGAAACGGCGATCTCTCCTGTGTGGGTACCGGGCCGGGACACGTTGTCGGGGAACGCGTCCCGGCCCGGCTGTCTATAGGGGGATTGTCAGGAGATGCCGAGCTGGGTGCAGACGGCCTGCAGGTCGCCGGCGCACACCTCGGAAGCCTTGACGTAGCCCTTGGTGATGACCTCCTTGACACCGTCCTTCAGCGTCAGCTTGGGCTCGAGCAGCAGCGACTTGACGTCGCGGTTGCCGGTCGGGTCCTTGCTGACGCCCTTGGCGATGGCGTCGGCGGCGGCCTTGTCGCCCTTGGCGAGTGCGGCGGCGAGGTCGGCGGCGCCGTTGGCCTCTTCCTCGATCGGCTTGAAGATGGTCAGGTACTGGTCACCGCGGAGGATGGCCTTGAGGCCGTCGGCGGTCGCGTCCTGGCCGGTCACCGGGACCTTGCCGTTGAGGCCGTTCTTCTTGAGCACGGTGATGACCGCGCCCGCGAGACCGTCGTTCGCGGCGACGACGCCGTCGACCTTGCCACCGTTGGAGGTCAGGATCTGCTCGAAGGTCTGACCACCCTTCTGGTTGTCCCAGTTGTCGATGGCCTGGATGCGCACCTTCTTCAGGTCACCGGAGGCGTACTTCGCGTCGAGGACGCTGGCCTGGCCATTGGCGAAGAGGGTGGCGTTGTTGTCGGTCGGGGCACCCTCGATCTGGATGACCTCGGCGCCCTTCTTGTCCTTGAGCGCGTCGGCGAGGCCCTGGCCCTGCAGCGCGCCGACCTTCACATTGTCGAAGGACACGTAGTAGTCCGAGCTGCCGCCGAGGTTGAGGCGGTCGTAGTCGATCGTCGGGATGCCCGCGTTCTTGGCCTTCTTGGCGACGGCCGAGCCGACCTCGCTGTTGATGGCGGCGATGATCAGGACCTTGACACCCTGGGTGATGAAACCGTCGGCCAGCGTCGAGAACTTCTGGACGTCGCCCTGCGCGTTCTGCACGTCGACGTCGAAGCCCTTGGCCTTGAGCGCCTTCTCCAGCATCGGCTTGTCGAAGGCTTCCCAGCGAGCCGAGGTCGCAGTCTCCGGCAGGATCACGCCGACCTTGCCGGAGGCGCCGCCGGCGGCGGGCGCCGAGGCCGGGGCCGAGGAACTCGAGGAGGTCCCCGAGTTCGAGCTGTTCGCCCCACATGCCGTCAGCACGAGGCTGACACTCGCCACCGCGGCGAGGAGGGTAAGGGTCTTCGTGCGCATCCTCGGTCCTTCCAGCTCCTGCCGACGAGCGGTTGTCCCGGACCTGGCCGGCGCCTCGTCGCGCAAAATGTTGTGGGCGACAACATATGCCGCGATTGCCCGGTACGGAAGAGGGCTGGATCAATTAAGACCCACCTGTGAGACACAGTTTGGCAACGTGCCCGTCACATTGAGCGCAAGAGGCCAAGACGGTGACATTGAAGACAGTGGCCGGTCACTCATCGTGACTGGATCGGTGTTGTCCCCATCTTACGACAACGATGACTTGCCCGAACCCAGCCGAAACCGACCTTTTATCCAGACCCCCGCGGCATTTGGTCCGATCAGCCCAGTCTTGCCCGAAACCTCCGTGCGACACGAGACTCCGGCCGTCAATTCAGCCTCGCCGAAATGACCCCGGCCCCGCTGCTGCCCGGCCCCGATCCGCGTCAAGCATCAGCGGGGCCGAAAGCTTGCTCCAGCAGCACGTCTCGACCGACAACAGGGCCCCGCAGGCGGACTACCTGCCATAACGGCGCCCGGCGGCATCGACCACAAGATCAACGAAACCGGGCATTTATTCGCGGCTTCGATAAGTCTCGGCGGCGACGGGAATGATCGACACCGCGAATGCCGGAACCCCGCCCATTCGCCACACCTCGCGCGGTAAACAACCGTCGGCAAGCCACTCGATCCCGTTAACCGGTATCGCCCGAACGGCCTAGCAGGTGATCAACAGAGCGTGACCCTCATTCCCCGCTCCTCTGCCCGAAGGGTCGGCACACGTACCCGAAGGGTCGGCACACGTACCTGGACGGACGACACGAGGCGCGGGAGTACGGGCGGCGGGATGGGCGTCCCGGCTGGGTACGCGGGGCGACCGTTCGGGTTCGCCGGCGCCGGGGTTACCAGGAGCGGAGGGTGACTATGCGCTCTTCGAGTTGCTCGACGGTGGCCATCGCGGTGGGCGGGCCGCCGCAGACGCGGCGGAGTTCGTTGTGGATGGCGCCGTGGGGTTTGCGGGTGCGGTGGTGGTACATGCCGACCAAGGCGTTGAGTTCCTTGCGGAGCGAGCCGAGGCGCTGGCTGACCGTCTGGGGCTTGGCGACCTGGACGGGGGCTTCCTTCTCGGGCTTGCGCTTCTTGGAGTCGGCGAGCTGCTCCTCCTGGCGCTTGCGCAACAGGGCGCGGACCTGGTCCGGCTCCAGGAGACCCGGGAGGCCGAGGTACTCCTGCTCCTCGTCGGAACCGGAGAACACGGCCGTGCCGAAGGAGTTGCCGTCGTAGATGACCTGGTCGAGCTCGGCGGAGGCGCCCAGTGAGGTGAACGCCTTCTCCTCCTCGCCCGGCTCGTCCTCGGTGCGGTTGGCTTCGGCGAGCAGCTCGTCGTCCCAGCCGTCTTTTTCGCGATGGGGCTTGCCGAGCACGTGGTCGCGCTGCGCCTCGAGCTCGGCGGCCAGCTCGAGCAACACCGGCACGCTGGGCAGGAAGACCGAAGCCGTCTCGCCCTTGCGACGGGATCGCACGAAACGGCCGATCGCCTGCGCGAAGAACAGCGGGGTCGACGCGCTCGTGGCGTACACGCCGACCGCCAGGCGCGGGACGTCGACGCCTTCCGACACCATGCGGACCGCGACCAGCCAGCGGTCCGTCGACGCGGCGTACTCGGCGATGCGGCCGGATGCCTTGGGGTCGTCCGACAAAACGACCGTCGGCATCTCGCCGGACAACCGCTCCAAGATCTTGGCGTAGGCGCGGGCCGACTCCTGGTCGGTCGCGATGACCAGGCCGCCCGCGTCCGGCATGCCGTCGGCGCGGAGCTGCGACAACCTGACGTCCGCTGCCTGCAGCACCGCCGGGATCCACTCGCCTGCCGGGTCGAGCGCGGTGCGCCAGGCGCGCGCGTTCTGCTCGGCCGTGAGCGGCTCGCCGAGGCGGGCGGTGAACTCCTCGCCCGCGCTGGTGCGCCACGACGCCTCACCCGAGTAGGCGAGGAAGACGACCGGCCGGACCACGCCGTCGGCGAGCGCGTTGGCGTAGCCGTACGCGTGATCGGACTTGCTGCGCAGGTGCCCCTCGCCGTCCGGCTCGTACTGGACGAACGGGATCTGCGAATCGTCGCTGCGGAACGGGGTACCGGTGAGCGCGAGCCTGCGCACCGCCGGGGTGAACGCCTCCATGATCGCGTCGCCCCAGGACTTGGCGTCGCCACCGTGGTGGATCTCGTCGAGGATGACCAGCGTCTTGTAGTTCTCGGTGCGCACGCGGTGCAACGTCGGGTGCGCGGCGACCTGCGCGTACGTGACGGCGACACCCTGGTAGTCCGAGGAGGTCGCGCCCGCGCCGTTGCGGAAGTTCGAGTCGATGGAGATGCCCGCCTTGGCGGCGGACTCGGCCCACTGGTGCTTGAGGTGCTCGGTCGGCGTGACGATGACGACCCGCTCGATCGTGCGGTCGCTCAGCAGCTCGGCGGCGATGCGCAGGCCGAAGACCGTCTTGCCTGCGCCGGGCGTCGCGACCGCCAGGAAGTCCTTGGGCTTGCGCATCAGGTACTTGGTCAGCGCGCTGCGCTGCCAGGCGCGCAGTGGCCGCGCGGTGGAGTCTTTTTCCGCTGGTGGCGCGCCCATCACGCCGCGTTGGGCCGTCTCGGTCAAGATGGTCCAACTCCCCTCGGTACGGCCTGCTCACACAAAAGCGCCCGTCGAAGGCGCTCCGCCGAGGGTACCTGCCCGCACCGACAAGAGCCGGTACCGACGGGGTGATTCGTGCCTCGCGACGACGTGCTAGGCGACACTTGTCCCGAACGACGAGCCAAAACCGCCCCGATGCAGCATGCTTGGCCCTGCGATGACCGAGACAGCGGACGACGCGCCGGAGGACGGCGCCGAGCGGGCACCCGAGGCGAGGGTGGTCCGCAAAACCCCGCTGACCTTGCTCAGGCGCACGCTCAACAAAGCCTGGGACGGCAACATCTTCTCCGAGGCGGCCGAGGCCGCCTTCTGGCAGACGCTGTCGCTTCCCCCGCTGCTGCTGGGACTGCTCGGCAGCCTGGGCTTTCTCGGTGACTGGTTCGGCCCGTCGGTGGTGACCGCGGTGCACGACCAGATCATCCGGTTCTCGAAGACGATCTTCAGCCCGAACGCCGTCCAGGAGATCATCGAGCCGACGGTCAACAGCATCCTCACGGTCGGCAAGGGCGAGATCGTCTCCGTCGGCTTCGTGATCTCGCTGTGGGCCGGTTCGTCGGCGATGTCGTCGTTCGTCGACGCGATCACCGTCGCGCACGATCAGTACGGCGTGCGCAACGAGGTGTGGCAGCGGTTGTTCGCGCTGCTCCTCTATATGGCCGGGCTGGTGATCCTGGCCGTCGGGCTGCCACTGCTGGCGATCGGCCCCGACCTGCTCCCCGAATTCTTCCCGGCGGACTGGCGGCCGACGGTCCGCGACTGGGTCGGCACGCTCTATTACCCGGCGCTCGGTGTGCTGATCACGCTGGCGCTCGCGACGCTCTACAAGCTCGCGCTGCCGCGCAAGCTGCCGTGGCACCGCGGCCTGCCCGGCGCGGTGCTCGCGATGGTGCTGTTCCTGCTGGCGAGCATCGGGCTGCGGATCTACCTGTCGCAGATCACCAAGACGGGTTACACCTACGGCGCGCTCGCCGCGCCGATCGCGTTCCTGCTGCTGATGTTCTTCATCGGGCTGGCGGTGACCGCCGGCGCGTACTTCAACAGCGCGATCCAGGAGCTGTGGCCGGCCAAGATGACCCGGCGCCAGCGCCGCAAGTGGCGCAGGCTGGAGATGGAGCGCGCGAACGAGCGGCTCAAGTCCGAGGACAACGGCAAGCTGTGGGAACGGGCCACCGTGCCGCTGCGCCGACCCAAGCGCGAGGACGTCGAAGCTGAGGAATCCTCAGCGAACGCGCACCCCGATCGGGTCACGGACGAGCCCGCCGAAGCGGACGCCCCCGAGCCCGAATCTTCGCCCCGAGCTGGGCGTTCGACGGCCTGACGCCGGTTACTCCACCCGTGCTCCACCGCCACCCGACCGGCGGAGTCATCCTGAAGTCGTACCGAGACTCCACCCCTGGTGTGAAGCTCTTCTCAGGTTTCGCGTGTCACGCTCAGCGCGCCCCGGAACCAAGGGGCTTTTCCGTTTCCCGAGGGGGATCACCACCATGTCAGTGCTGGCACGGCTCAGCCTGCGCAACCGAGGCCTGATCGGGCTGCTGGCCATCTTGGTACTGGTCTTCGGCGCGTTCGTACTGCCGAAGATCAAGCAGCAGCTCTTCCCGTCACTCCAGTTCCCGACGGCCGTCGTCATCACGCCGTACGTCGGCGCCTCGCCGGACGCGGTCGACAAGCAGGTCAGTGAGCCCATCGAGGCCGCGCTGCAGGGGATCAAGGGCGTCGAGGAGATCACCTCCACGTCGAGGGCTGGCAACTCGTCGGTCGTCGTCCAGTACCAGTTCGGCACGGACCTCGACGCGGCCGTCGGCCAGATGCAGCAGGCGGTGAACCGGATCAGCACCCGGCTGCCCGCCAACAGCACGCCGACCGTGCAGGCCGGCAGCTTCGACGACATCCCGACCGTGGTGCTCGCGGTCAGCGGTGAAGGCGACCAGAAGCAGCTCGCCGACCGGCTGAACAACGAGGTCGTCCCCGAGTTCAAGAAGATCGAGGGCGTCCGCACCACGACGGTCACCGGGACGCAGAAGCCCCAGGTCGTCATCACGCTGGACTACGCGAAGCTCGCGGTCGCGGGGGTCGACCCGTCTTCGCTGGTCAGCACGCTGCAGGGGGCGGGCGCGGCCATTCCGGCGGGCACCGTCGACCAAGACGGCAAGACACTCAACGTCGAGATCGGCGGCTCCGCGCTGACCGTCGACTCGCTCAAGAACACTTACCTGGCTGGCAAGACGAAGCCGGTGAAGCTGGGCGACATCGCGACCGTAGAGGCGGGCACCGCCACGGCCACGTCGATCACCCGCACCAACGGCAAGCCCAGCTTCGGCGTTTCGGTCACCATGGCCTCCGACGGCAACGCGGTGGCGATCTCGAAGGCCGTGAAGGACAAGCTGCCCGAGCTGAGCTCGAAGCTCGGCGTGCAGTTCAGCACCGTGTTCGACCAGGGTCCCGAGGTCGAGAAGGCGGTCAGCGGCCTGACCACCGAAGGCCTGCTGGGCCTGCTCTTCGCGGTGATCGTGATCCTGCTCTTCCTGTTCTCGCTGCGGTCCACTTTGGTCACCGCGGTGTCGATCCCGCTGTCCGTGGTGGTCGCGCTGATCGCGCTCTACAGCGGCGATCTGTCACTCAACCTGCTCACCCTCGGCGCGCTGACGATCGCGGTCGGCCGGGTGGTCGACGACTCGATCGTGGTGCTGGAGAACATCAAACGGCATCTCGGCTACGGCGAAGCGAAACAGGACGCCGTGCTGAACGGTGTCCGCGAGGTGGCCACCGCGGTGACCGCGTCCACGCTGACCACGGTCGCGGTGTTCCTGCCGATCGCGTTCGTCAGCGGCATCGTCGGCGAGCTGTTCGCGCCGTTCTCGATCACGGTGACCGTGGCGCTGCTGGCGTCGCTGCTGGTTTCGCTGACCGTCGTGCCGGTGCTGGCGTACTGGTTCCTGAAGGCTCCCAGGAATTGGGACGCCGAGAACGCCGAAGCGGCAAGGGAAGCCGCCGAGGAGAAGGAGCGCAACGGCGCACTGCAGAAGATCTACGTCCCGGTGGTGCGGTTCGCCATCAAGCGCAGGCTCGTCGTGGTGCTCAGCGCGATCGTCATCTTCGTCGTGACCGCCGGGCTCGCCGCCAGCGCGAAGACGGACTTCCTCGGCGACAACGGCGGCACCACGCTGTCGATGACCCAGGAGCTGCCGCCGGGCACCAGCCTGGAAGCCAGTGAGGAAGCCGGAAAGCTCGTCGAGACGGCGCTCGCGGCCGCGCCCGAGGTCAAGAGCTACCAGATGACCGTCGGCGGCAACGGCGCGGGCGCGGCGTTCGGGTTCGGCGGTGACGGCGGCACCAGCTTCACCGTGACGATCGCCGAAGGCACCGACCGGAAAGCGTTGCAGGAGAAGCTGAAGAGCCAGCTCAGCGGCAAGCCGGGCGCGGGCGTCATCAAGTTCGGCCAGGACGCTTCGAGCTCCGACAAGGTGTCCGTGCTGGTGACCGCGCCGAACGACGCCGCGCTGAAGCCCGCCGCCGACCAGGTGGCGCGGGCACTGTCCGGGATCAACGGGCTGTCCGAGGTCACCAGTGACCTCTCGAAGGGCTCGCCGCAGCTGAAGGTCGACGTCGACCAGGCGGCCGCCGCGGCCGCGGGATTGACGCCCGCGACCATCGGGCAGCTCGCCGGGCAGGCCGTCGGCGGCCGGGTGGTCACCCAGCTGCCGATCGACGGGACACGCACGGACATCGTGCTGCGCACCGGAACCGCGCCCACCGGGGTCGACGCGATCAAGGCGTTGCCGCTGCCTTCGGCGACCGGCGTGGTCCGGCTGGACCAGGTCGCGACGGTGTCCACTGTGGATGGTCCGAGCACGGTCAAGCGGACCGGCGCCGACCTGAGCACGAGCGTCACCGCGAAGAACGGCTCGGACAACCTGGGCGCGGTCACCAAGGACATCGAGACCAAGCTCAAGGACCTGAAGCTGGCAGGCGGCGCGTCGGCCAAGATCAGCGGGGTCGCCGAGCAGCAGACCGAGGCGTTCACGAACCTGGTGCTGGCGTTGCTGGCCGCGATCGCGATCGTGTTCCTGATCATGGCGGCGACGTTCCGCAGCCTGGTGCAGCCGCTGATCCTGCTGGTGTCCATCCCGTTCGCGGCGACCGGCGCGCTCCTGCTGCTGCGGGCGACGAACACCGCGATCGGCCTGCCCGCGATGATCGGCATGCTGATGCTGGTCGGCATCGTGGTCACCAACGCGATCGTGCTGATCGACCTGATCAACAAGTACCGGTCGGACGGCTACAGCGTGCAGGACGCGGTGGTCGAGGGTGGCAGGCACCGGCTGCGGCCGATCCTGATGACCGCGTCGGCCACGATCTTCGCGCTGCTGCCGATGGGGCTGGGGATCACCGGGCAGGGCGGGTTCATCGGGCAGCCGCTGGCCATCGTGGTGATCGGCGGGCTGGTCAGCTCGACGCTGCTCACCCTGGTGCTGGTGCCGACGCTGTACACGGCGCTCGAGGTCCGCAAGGAACGGCGCGCGCTCAAGAAGGCGGCGCGCACGCCCCGGCCGTCGAACGTCAAGCCGGAGCACGCCAACGTCTAAGGCTCGTGAGTGTTGCCGACGGGTAACTAGTCAGGTCTCTGTCACGTGGTGATCGTGGTGCTGCGATGATCACCACGTGACCGGGGATGTGCGTCCGTCGTATGACGAGCTTGC
>NZ_JBHWEB010000108.1:0-32009 GCF_042734395.1 Amycolatopsis sp. NPDC059657
GGATTGTTTCCTTCGCAAGAACAATCATCCCAAGTCAGAGGGCATCTGCGCGTCCACGACACGATCAACTCACCAAGATCCTCGGCGGATCCAGGTTAAGCGCTTTAAATCCCTCTTAAGCGCCTTAAGCGTTTACTAAGAGAATGCTTTTTGACTTCTGTTTTTTGCACGTGATTTCGAACCGCTGTTCGGGTACATTGAATGTATGGACACGTCCGAGCTGGTGCCGCCGTGGCAGCTTTCCGATCAGGAGCTGACCGCGCACCTCCTCGCGTCCGAAAGAACTCTCCGCCAGGCCTACGGCCGCAACCTGGATCTGGTGGAGGAGTTCGAGAAACGCCGCCTCGCCTCCAGCATCGGCACACGAAGCACAGCCCTGTTCCTGGAACGAATCCTCCTGATGTCAAGGAAAGAGTCCCGCCGGCGAGTACGCCACGCGACCGCCGACATGCCCTTGGCCCGGCACGCCGCCCGCGACGGCGACATCAGCGCCGAACACCTCGACGAACTCGAAAGGATCTTCTCCCAAACCCCGACTTGGCTCACCCCCAAGCAACGCTCCACCGACGAGAACGAACTAGTCGACCTGGCCCGCAAAGCCATCCCCGGCAATGTGCGCCACGCCGGACAACGACTCAAGTCCTATTGGGACATCGACGGCAAAGAGCCGAAAGACCGTGAACAGGAGTTGGCCCGGCCACACCGGGAAGCCCGCTACTGGTTCACCCGGTCTGGCCGCTTCAAGCTCATCTCCGACCTCGACGGCAACGCAGGCAAAATCATCGCCGCCGCCCTAGACACATTGGCCAAGCCGGATGCCGCGGACGAGATGGGCAACCCCGACCCCCGTACCCGCGAGCAACGCCTCGGCGACGCACTCGTACAAGCCTTCGACACCGCCACCCGCTCCTCACGAATGCCCTCCAAAGCCGGAGAACAAGCCGTCGTCATGGTCACCGTCACCCTCGAAGAACTCCAACGGAAAGCAGCGGCGGCGCACCTGCAGGGCTGGGGTGCCGCCAGTACCTCCGAACTACTCAAGATGTGCTGCGACGCCCGCATCGTCCCAGTCGTGATGAACACCAAAGGTGAAATCCTGCACCTGGGCCGCTCCCAGCGGCACGCCACCCGCGGGCAACGCCACGCCCTCGCGGTTCGAGACCGCGGCTGCACCCGACCAGGCTGCACACGCGGCCCCAAATGGTGCATCCCCCACCACGCGGATCAATGGCTCGCCGACAACGGCCCGACCGACCTGAACAACCTCGCCCTCGTCTGCGAACGCGACCATCAACTCATCCACCACGGCGGCTGGGACATCAAAATCGACGGCTCAACGGTCTGGTGGATCCCACCCGCCTACCTAGACCCCACCCGCACTCCGACCAAGAACACCGCCCACGACCCACCCCACCGCTACCGCAACCGCCCCATCCGCGAGTGAACCACCCGAGGATCGACCAGCCGTAGCCAAGCCGCCGCGAGCGCGGCATGACCGGCGGGCGTCGGATGGATGCCGTCCGCGGCCCAGTACTCGGGCCCGGTCGTCACAGCGAGACCTCCGCGCTGCCGAACCACTGACGGGCGGCCTGCTCGAACGTGCCCGCGTCACCGGCCCACGCGATCACCCCGTCGGGACGCACCAGCACCGCGTCCAGCCCGAGGTCGTCGCGAGCCGCAGCCGCCACGTAGCGGATCCGGGTTTCCCAAGCGGAAGCGCGCAGGTCAGCGTGGAAGTCGAGCAGGACACCACGGCCGTCCTGCATCAGGTCGCTGAGGCGGACGCCGCTCTCCAGCTCGAAGTCCGGGGCGACGTGACCGACTAGCGGGTGCGGGTCGCCGAGGTCGTACCGGATCGACGCGCCCGAGAACTTCCGGTACACGTAGGTCGTTCCGTCCGTGGTCGCCAGCAGGTCGCGGATCAAGCTCTGGACCGCCTGGGAGTGCGGGTCCGGCCGCATCGCCGCCACCTGCGCGCGCGTCCAGTCGAGTGCCAGCGCGCCGGGCGGACGACGTTCAGCGGTGTACGTGTCGAGCAGGCCGTCCGGCGCGTGCCCGAGCACGGTCGCCGCGAGCTTCCAGCCGAGGTTGATGGCGTCGCCGATGCCGGTGTTGAGTCCCTGCCCGCCGAGCGGGGACATGATGTGCGCGGCGTCGCCCGCGAGCAGGACTCGGCCCTGCCGGTAGGTCGTGGCCTGCTTCGCGCGATCGGTGAAGGTCGACGAGAGCTGGACACTGGTCAGTGTCACGTCGGTGCCGGAGACCCGGCGCAGCACCGTCTGCAGATGCTCGCGGGTCGGCTCCTGGGAACGGTCGAACGCGCCGCCGTCGAAGTCCATGAAGCCGAGGTGTCCCTCACCCCGCTTGAGGTACATGCCGGTCGGGGTCAGGTTGATCCCGGGGTTCAGCTTCTCTGGATCGGCGAGGGTGGCGAGCACCGTGTAGCCGGTGAACTGGGGCTCGGTGCCCGCGAACGCGAAGCCCGCGAGCTTGCGGACCGTGCTGCGCCCGCCGTCGCAGCCGACGGCCCAGCGTGCCGGGTACTCGTCCTCACCCGCGTACAGGACGACCTTGTCGTCGTACTGGGCGATGTCGGAAACCGTGACACCGCGCCTGATCTCCACGCCGAGCCTCGCCGCCCGCTCGGCCAGCACCGACTCGATGGTTTCGAGGTCGGTCATCACCACATCCGGCGCCTGGCTGGGCAGGCGGTACGGCAGCGCGGTCGTGTCGACTTTGGACGGATCGAGCACGATGCCCGCGAAATGACCGACTCCGCGGCGGCCGGACGAGTCCGTGCCGGGAATCTGCTGCGGGCCCGAGGCCGACAGCAGCGCGTCCAGCAGGCCTCGCCGCTGGAACGCCTCGACCGACGCGGCGAACAGGCCGCGCATTCCGAGCGGGGCCGCGCGCCACGGGGAGCCGGTGTCCGGCTCGCGTTCGAGCACCAGCACAGAACAGCCGGCGAGACCGAGCTCGCAAGCCACGAACAGGCCGACCGGGCCCGCGCCCACGATCACTACGTCATGCATGAGAAATCCCCTTCCGCCGCCGGTTTTCGGCGACACGGCAACACTGGCGGGTGCCGCTCACACGGGGCGCACATCGCGCTGACACGGGGCCACTTGGCGCTCACAGCGGCTCGCAAGCGAAGATCAGGGCATGGACCGGCTGCGCGTGACGCTGCTTGGCGCGTTCGAGGTGTCGCGCGGCGACACGGCGCTGTCCGTTCCGGGTGCACGCCTGCAAGGCCTGGTGGTCCGGCTGGCGCTCGCGGGCGGCCGCGCGGTCGAGCAGAGCGTCCTGATCGACGCGATCTGGGCCGAAGATCCGCCTGCCGATCCCGCGCACGCGTTGCAGGCCCTCGTCTCCCGGCTGCGCCGGACGCTCGGTTCGCCCGACGACGTCACGCAGCTCGCGGGTGGCTACCGCCTGGCCGTGGACGCGGCGGACGTCGACGCGCTGCGGTTCGAGCGGCTCGCGGCCGCGGGCCGTGACCGGCTGCGTGCGGGCGATCCGACGGCCGCGGCCGCCATGCTCGGTGAGGCCGTGACGCTGTGGGGTGACGGTCCGGGCGCCTTGGCGGTGGCGCCCGCTGTCGCGACGCGGCTGGCCGATGTCTTGACCGAGGCGGTCGTCGACCTCGCCGAAGCCGAGCTGGCGCTGGGACGCGCGGACTCGGCAGCCGACCGCTTGACCGCCCTGCTCGCGGATCACCCCGTCCACGAGCGCGCGGCCGCCTCGCTCATGGACGCTCTCGCCGCACAGGGACGCCAAGCCGAAGCCCTCGCGCGGTACGAGCGAATCCGCGAAACGCTGGCCGACGAGCTCGGCACCGATCCGGGCGCCGCGCTGCGGGAACGCCATCTGCGACTGCTCCGCGCCGAGCAACCGGCGCGGCGCCCGAGGACGTTGCCCGCGCCGCTGACGAGTTTCGTCGGCCGGGGCGATGATCTCGCCCGCATCGAAACGCTTCTCGCCACCGGACGGCTTGTGACCGTGCTCGGCCCCGGCGGCGCGGGCAAGACCCGGCTGGCCATTGAGGCCGCGCGCCGCCACGAGCACACCTGGCTGATCGACCTCGCCTCGGTGACCGAGCCTGCGAAGGTCGGCGCGGCGCTGCTGGCCGCGATCGGGCTGCGTGGCTCGGCGTTGTTCGAGGCCGCTGCCGATGACCAAGGCGAGCTGGACGTGCTGATCGATCAGCTCGACGGCCGGGAAAACCTGCTCGTGATGGACAATTGCGAGCACCTGATCGACGCCGTGGCCCATCTGCTCTCGGCTCTGCTGACCCGCTGCGCCGGGCTCCGGGTGCTGGCCACCAGCCGCGAGCCACTCGCCATCGACGGCGAGGCTTTGGTCCCGCTCGGCCCGCTGCCTTTGCCCGAAGTGGACGCGGACGCTGAAGAGGCGAGCCGGACCGAGTCGGTGCGGCTGTTCACCGAGCGGGCCGCGGCCGTCCGGCCAGGCTTCGCCGTCGATGATCAGAACATCGCCGAGGTACTGGGCATTGTCCGCGGTCTGGACGGCATGCCGCTCGCACTCGAACTGGCCGCGGCGCGGTTGCGGACGCTCTCGCTGACCGATCTGGCCGCTGGGTTGTCCGACCGGTTCCGCCTGCTCACCACAGGAAGCCGTACCGCGCTCCCCCGGCATCGCACGCTCCTCGCGGTGATCGAGTGGAGCTGGGATCTGCTCGACGCGGACGCGCGCATGGTCGCGGAGCGGATCTCGGTGCTGCCCGGCGGTGTCACGGCCGCCTCGGCGACCGCGCTCTGCGGGGGCGTCGCGGGCGTTCCGGAGTTGCTCGCCAGCCTGGTCGACCGGTCGTTGCTGCAGCTCGTGCCGGACACCGGGCGCTACCGGATGCTGGAGACGATCCGCGAGTACGGCCTGCGGAACCTGACCGAGCAGGGCGTACTGCCCGACGTCCGCGACCGGGCCGCCCGCTACTTCGCCGATCTGGTCGCCGAGTGCGACCCGCTGCTGCGCGGCCCCGAGCAGCTCGCCGCACTCCACATCCTGCGCGCCGACTACGACAACATCCTCGCCGCACTGCGGTGGCGGTGCGACACCGGGGACGGCGCGATCGCGCTCGCGGTCGATCTCACCTGGTATTGGCAAATGCTGGGCAGGCGTCGCGAGGCGTCCTACTGGCTCGGCGAGGCGATCGCGGCGACGGGCGAGCCGGGTGTGCGGCGCGATATCGCCGAATGGCTGCTCGTCACGACGAGCGCCACGCAAAGCGCACTGGTCAACGACTGGATCAACGAACGCGATGACAACCTGCGCGCGCTCATCGACCGTTTGCTGGCCTACCCGGAGTTGCCGGGTTTCGGCGGCGCGCTGACCATGCTCAGGCTGGTCTTCCTGCACCAGACGGAAGCCTGGCCGTCGATCCTGCAGCGTGTGATCGACGGCCAGGACGTTTGGCTCGCAGGCCTAGCGCTGATGTTCCGCGCCCATTTCGCCGAGAACAGCGGCCATCTCACCCAGGCACGCGAAGACGCGACCGCCGCGCTGGACCGCTTCGCCCAGGCAGGCGACCGCTGGGGCCAGGCCACCGCACTGCCGCTGCGCGCGGCGCTGCGGCAGTCCGACGGCGACCTCGACGGCGCGCTCGCCGACCTCACCGAAACCACGCGGCTCGCCCGCGAGTTCTGGTCACTCAGCCTCAGCGACGAACTCTTCATCGACCTCCGCTGGATCGACCTCTACGTCCGCCTCGACGAAACCCGTGTGCTCGACCTGATCACCGCGACCCGCGAACGCGCGCAGCGCGCGACCTCGCCCGAGATCACGATGCTGCTCGACCTCCAGGAGGCAGGCCTGCGCCTGCGCACCGGCGAGCCGGACCGGGCCCGCGCGCTGCTCGACTCGGCCGAAGCCCGCGTGGCCGAACGGCTCCCGTTCGACGACGACCACGGCCACGCGCTGATCGGCGCGTTCCGGGCCGCCCTCTGCCTCGAACTCGGCGACGCCCCGGGTGCTTCTCAAGCGCTAGGCCGGGCTTATGCGTCGGCGGTCGCGAGCTTGGACATGCCGGTCCTGGCGGTGGTCGCCGTGAGCGTGGCCGGTCTCGCCGCGCTGCACGAGCGAAATGCCGACATGGCCGTCATCCTCGGTGCGGCTTCCCGCCTGCGTGGTGCGCATGACCGCACCGAGCCCCGGATTCGCGAACTCACCCGCCGAGGCCGGGCCGCGCTGGGTGAGGAGATCTTCGCCGCTGAGTACGGCAAGGGCTGGGAGTTGGACAGCGCGGCGGCTGTGTCCGAAGTGGACCCCGCGCGGCTGAGCTAGATACTCGACAGCGCGCGTTCCAGGACGCTGCTCGGGCTCGGCTGGGTGGCCATCTCAGCGGCGACCTCGGCCGCCGCGACGCGGAAGCCGTCCTCGTCGAGCAGCCGTCGCACCAGCGCGCGGACGCCGTCGACTTCGGCTGTCGCCGGGTCCTGGGTGAGGCCGACGCCGCGGTCGGTCACGCGCTTCGCGGACATCGGGTTGTCGGCGAACGCCGGGAGCACGAGTTGCGGCACGCCGTAGAACAACGGCGCCGCGGTCGTGCCGGAGCCGCCGTGGTGGACGATCGCGTCGCAGGTCGGCAAAAACGCCGACAGGGGAAGGAAACCGACCGAACGGACATTGGCCGGGAGGGTGCCGAGCGCGGTCAGGTCCGTGGTGCCCGCCGCGAGCACGACGTCGGCGTCCATGCCGCCGAGTGCTTCGACCACGACGGTGAGGTTGGTGGTGCCGGACAGCGCGGGCACCACGGTGCCGAGGGTGACCGCGACCCGCGGGCGGTCGGCGCGACGCAGTGCCCAGTCCGGTATCGCCGTGCCGCCGTTGAACGGGACGAAACGCATAGGCCACCATGGCACGCCGTCGCGGGCGTCGGGCTCGTCCGCCTCCAGCCCGCCCATGCTGGGCGCGCGGGGGTCGACCCTGGCGACCACGGCCGGGCGCGAGTCGCCGATGCCGAGCTTGACGCGCATCAGGTCGTCGAGTTCGTCCTCGCCGAAGACGTCGTGCTCGGCGAGCCAGTCGGCGTCGCGTGCCGACCAGGAGACCCGGTTGCCGACCTCCAGCGACGGCACACCCAGTGCGGCGGCCGCGAGCATGCCGGCGGCGTGGTCGGAGGTGTAGACGATGAAGTCGGCGCCGAAGGCCCGGCCCGCTTCGATCGTGCCTTCGGTCATGGTGACGGTGAACATCCCGAACGGGTTGCCGGACTTCCCCGCCAGGCGGTATTCCTCCGGCAGATCCGTCGCCGGGTCGGTCTTGCCGCTGACGACGGCCATGAGGTCGCCCCAGACATCGCGCTGCGGGAACACGTCGACGACCGGAAGGCCGGCACGCACACAGACATCGGTCATTTCCGACGTGGTGGCGAGCAGCACCTCGTGCCCGGCCGCGCGGGCGGCCCAGACCAGCGGGATGAGCGGGAGGGTCAAGCCGTAACCGGGCGCCGTGGCGAACAGGATCTTCATGGAACCAGCTTGGCAGAATCCGGCGAGCCTTGCGGGTGGGTGGCTTTTCACGTTTGCCGGCGGGCATGGGGAACATCGACGTGAGCGACGAGCCGATCCCGGTGCGGGTCAACGGCAAACTGCGAGCGCGCCGACGCGGTGCTCAGGCATCTGCGGCGAGTTCCGGAGACTTTGGCGCACGGTAAGGAGAATCTGACCGGGCACGCGGCCGCGCCGTTCGCCCGATCGGCTGTGCGGAAGCTAGAAGGCGTGCGGGGGATCACTCCACCGAAACGCCGTAGGCACGCATCCAGCGGTGGTCCTAGCGAATGTCCTCGAACTGCTCGTGACCCAGCACGCCCAGCAGTTGCAGCTTCTCGAACGCCTCGGTGCGCGGTGGCGCGGTGAGCACCAGCAGCGCCTGCGACTGGTCCTCCGTGAACAGGGCCTGGCAGTCCACCTCGATCTCGCCGAGCTGCGGGTGGATGAGCACCTTGTGGTCCTCGAAGCGTTTCGCGACCTCGTGGCGCTCCCACAGCTCCGCGAACTCGGCGCTCGCGCGGCTCAGCGCCCGCACGAGTTCACCCGCTCGTGAGCGCGGGCCCATCGAGCCATGCGCGGCGCGCAGGCTTGCGACCAGAGCCCGGCTCTGCCGAGCGCGGTCGTGCTCCGGGTAGATCCGGCGCTCGCCGGGATCGGTGAACCAGCGGTAGATCTCGCTGCGGGCGAGCCCGGTGAGCCGGGACTTGTCGCCGTACAACGCTTCGGCGAACCGGTTCTGGACCAGCACCTCGCCGAGGTTGGACAGGATCAGCGCCGGGGTGTCCGACAGCCGGTCCAGCACGCGCAGCAACGCGGGCGCGACGTGCGTGGCGGTCACGGCTTGGGACGGGGCGTTGCGGCCTGCCACCTGGAAGAGGTAGTCGCGCTCGTCATCGGTCAGCCGCAGCGCGCGGGCCAGCGCGGCCAGCATCTGCTCGCTCGGCTGCGGACCGCGTTGCTGCTCCAGCCGCGTGTAGTAGTCGGTGGACATCGCGGCCAGCGCCGCGACCTCCTCCCGCCGCAGGCCGGGCGCCCGCCTGCGCGCACCCGGCCCGAGCCCGACGTCCTCGGGCCGCAGCTCTTCCCTGCGGCGGCGAAGGAACGCCGCCAGCTCCGCACGATCCATACCTCCAGTATCCCGCTCCGGCGGACGGGAACCAGGGATCGCCGATCCCCCGATGAGTGGTCTCTGCCGCCGCACCGTCCGCCAGCCGAGACTCGAAGCATGGACATCAGCGGAAACACCCTCTTCATCCCCGGCGCCACCAGCGGCATCGGCCTGGCACTCGCACTCGCGCTCCAGGCGCGCGGCAACACCGTGATCGTCGGCGGACGGCGCACCGAACTGCTCGAGAAGATCGGCGCCGAGCATGGCCTCGGCACCATCCAGATCGACACGGCCGACCCCGAAAGCATCCAGTCCGCCGCCAAGCAGGTGCTCACCCGCTACCCCGACCTCAACGTGCTGGTCACCATGGCCGGAGTCATGCGCGTCGAGGACTGGCACCAGCCCGAGTCGTTCCTGGAGTCGGCCGAAGACATCATCACGACGAACGTGCTCGGCCCGATCCGGCTGATCGCCGCCTTCGTCGAACACCTGCGGACCCGGCCGTCCGCCACCATCATGACCGTCTCGTCCGGCCTCGCTTTCGCACCGCTCAAGGTGACGCCGAGCTACAACGCCTCCAAGGCCGCCATCCACATGCTCAGCGAGACGCTGCGGCTGCAACTGGCCGACACCTCCGTGCGCGTGCTCGAACTCGAGCCGCCGTCGGTCCGCACCGCGCTCATGCCCGGCCAGGAGGACAACGACCACGCGATGCCGCTCGACGAGTTCGTCGCCGAGGTCATGACGATACTGGAAAGCGAGCCCGACGCCGACGAGATCCAGGTCGAGCGGGTGAAGTTCCTGCGCTACGGCGAGGCTCGCGGCGACTACCAGCAGGTGGTCGCGGCGCTCAACGCCACCGACCCGCACGGTTCAGAGTGACGCACCGACGAACGGCGCCGGCATCGCGCGGCAGCGGTCGTCCGGAGGGCTCAACGCGGTCCGGGTCGTCGATTTCGGCGGCGTGGACCGCGAAAACCACATGATCGGTGAGCAGTCGTCGGAGTCTTTCCCGTCGATGTGGAACGACCCGACGTACTTGGCGGTCTGGGCTTCGTAAACGTCCACCCGGTAGAGCCCTTGGAACGTCTCATGGTGGTAGCCACCCTCGTAGGCGCAGGTATCGAATTCCTTGCCCGTGCCTACGAGGAGCGCACACCCGACGAGCTGCACCTCGTCGGGTTCGACCCTGGCTGAGGACGCGGCGACGCTACTGTCGCCCGCATGCACGAAGCCATCCAGCTGATACGGACACCGCTGCTCACCGACCGGGCCCCGTACGCGTACGCCGCCGTGGCGTCGGACGTGCGAAGCCTGGTGTTCACCGCCGGCGCCTGCCCGCTCGACGAGCGGGGTGAAACGGTCGCCCCCGGCGACATCGCGGCGCAGGCCGAACAGGTGATGGCGAACCTGCGCGTCGCGCTGGCGGCGGCGGGCGCCGAACTCACCGACGTGGTCAAGACGACGGTCTACGTGGCCACCCGTGACCGGCAAGACCTCACGACCGCGTGGGAGGTCGTCAGCGGGCATTTCGGCGGCCACGATGTGCCGAGCACCTTGCTCGGGGTGACGGTGCTGGGCTATCGCGACCAGCTCGTCGAAGTCGAGGCCGTCGCCGCGCTGCGCACGCGGGCCGACTAGCGTTTCGTTGTGCACTCGGGCTACTTGAAGCAGGTTCAGTGGGTGGGGTTCGCCGGGGCGGTGCTGCTCACGGCCGCCGCGCTGGCAGGCAGGTTCCTCGCGCTACCGGGCGGGGCGGCCGCCGCTGTCTTGGCCGCCGGGGTGGCCGGGGTCGGGCTCGTGGTGCTGGCCTGGGCGTTCGCGGGACGGGTGATGCTCACCGGCGAGCAGGACGCGACCTGGCCGCGCCGGACGCTCCTGCTCTGGGGTGCGCCGCTGCTGGCCGCGCCGCCGCTGTTCAGCTCCGACGTCTACAGCTACCTCGCGCAAGGTGAGATCGCGGCCAGGGGGCTCGACCCGTACGCGGTCGGCCCGCGTGCCGGGCTCGGCGCCGCGTCGGCGATCACGCGCCGGGTCAGCGAGTACTGGCAGGACGCGCCGTCGCCGTATGGGCCGGTGTTCAGCGCGGTCGAGCGCTGGATCGCCGGAGTCGCCGGCGAGAACGCGGTGCTCGGCGTGCTCGGATACCGGCTGGCGGCGGTCGCCGGGCTGGCCATGACCGTCTGGGCGGTGCCACGGCTCGCCAGGATCGCGGGCGTGCGCGAAGGTGTCGCGCTGTGGCTGGGCGTGCTGAACCCGTTGGTGCTGTGGCATTTCATCGGTGGCGCGCACAACGACGCGCTGATGGCCGGGCTGATGCTCGCGGGCACGGCCTGCGCGCTCACCGCGCTGGGCGAGAGGCTCGACTCGGTCCGGCTCGGCGCCGGCGTGCTGATGATCTGCCTGGGTGCGCTGGTGAAGTTTCCCGCGATCGTCGCGCTCGCGGTGGTCGGCGTGGCGCTCGCGCGGCGCCGGGGCGCGAGCTACCCGCGGCTCGCGGGCATGGGCGCCGCGGCGGTCGGCGTGTTCGTGGTGGTCGCGGTCGTCGTGTCGGGGCTCGGTAACCTCGGGTTCGGCTGGCTCCCGGCGATGGCGACCTCGGGCTCGGTCAACTCCTGGATGGCGCCGACCAACTGGTTCGGGTTCCTGACCGGCCCACTCGGGCCCGGCACGCAGACCATGATCGGCGTCGGCAAGATCATCGGGTACGTCTTCATCGCCGTGCTGAGCGTGCTGCTGGTGCAACGGCAGCTCAAGGGCCAGATCGGCCCGGTGGCCGCGCTCGGCACGCTCATGGCCGTGGTCGTCGTGCTCGGGCCGGTGATCCAGCCGTGGTACCTGCTGTGGGCGCTGATCCCGCTCGCCTGCGTTGTGGACGTCCACAGAGGACGCGTCGCGCTGGCGGGGCTGAGCGTGGTGTTCGCCGTCGTCATCCCGCCGCTGGCAGGCAACTTCAGCGGCAAGATCGTGCAGCTGGTCATCGGCTACGTCGGCGGGCTGGCCGTGGTCGCGGCCACCGCGCTGATCATGCGCAAGATCGAGGTAACGTCGGCCGCATGGATTCCCTCACGTGGCGCCCGCTGACCATCGAGGACGCGAAGCCGGCCGCAGATCTCCTCAACGCGATCGAGACCGTTGACAAGATCGGCGAGCACTACACCGAGGCGGACACGCTCCAGGAGCTGATCGACCCCTACGCCGACCTGGAGCGCGCGAGCCTCGCCGCGTTCGACGGAGACGTGCTGGTCGGCTACATGAAGGTCCGCCACAAGCCGTCCGCCGAAGTGGTCCACCGCGTCTTCGTGGACGGCGGCGTCCACCCCGGCTACCGCCGCCGCGGCATCGGCACCATGCTGCTGGAGGCCGGGATGGCGGCGGCCAAGGTGGTGCACGCGCTGCACCACCCGACGCGGAAGCTCGTGATCGACGTCCACAAGGCCGAGCACATCGCGGGCGTCCCCGAGCTCGTCCGTTCCCAGGGGTTCGCGCCGGTCCGCTACTTCCAGCGCATGGAGCGCCCGCTCGGCGACGCGCTCACCGCGATTCCCAGCGGGCTCGAGCCATGGTCGGCACGCAACGACGAGGAGTTCCGGCTGGTGCGGAACGAGGCGTACCAGGACTGCTGGGGCGCGGCGCAGATGCCCGCCGACCACTGGCGGAACAAGATCACCAACCAGACTTTCCAGCCAGAGCTCAGTTTTCTCGCCCGCGACACCGACGGGACTCCGGCGGGTGTGCTCGTGACCATGTCGTGGGAGGAGGACACGGCGGCCACCGGCATCCGCGACGCGCACTTCATGGTCATCGGCACGCGTCGCGAACACCGGAACCGAGGGATCGCCGGAGCGCTCATCAGGCGAGCACTGGCCGCGGCCGCCGCCCAGGGTTACGACCGCGCCAGCTTGAACGTCGACTCGGCCAACGCGTCCGGCGGCTTCGGGCTCTTCGAAAAGGCAGGCTTCACACCCACGCAGCGCTACGTGCGCTGGGCACTCGAGTCGTGAGTGGTGCCCGCACGGGTCACCAGCAGGCCGCGTGCCATGGCTGCGCGCAGAGGACACCCATGGTCGTCGCACCGGTGTCGGACGGCGCGGTGGTCTCGGCCGCCGAAGCCACGCCGCCGATACCGGTCAGTGTGAGCCCGGCCGCGAGCAAGGTCATCGCCGCGAACTTCCGCAATGAGGCCAATTCCATCTCCTGGTTCACTTCGATGACGGCCCGCGATTCCCACGGCCCGGAACAGCCAGTCTTCAGAGAGAACACCGTGCCCGTCTAGTGGCGGATGCGCCCTCTTGACAGCCGAAAACGATTCGACGGCGTTCGCGCGGACTGCCACAGTGGCGCACTATGACCAACGCCGAGTTGCTGACCGCCGCGGACGTCGAGCTCATGCAGGAGCTGGCGCAACGGGTCACCGCGACCCGCCTCGACCTGGTGAACAGCGACGCCTCGTACGGCGAGCTGGCCTGGAACTGGGGCAAAGGGCACGCCGCCCAAGGCGCGAGCTGGCGCAAGCGGCTGTGGTTCGACGGTGACAGTCTCGTGGCGTGGGGCTGGGCCCAGCTTCCACGCACCGTCACGCGCAACGACGGCTCTGTCAAGGACATCACCGGCGCCTACCTCGCGTATCAGGTCCACCCCGAGCACGCCGAACTGGTCGACGAGGTCATCGACTGGTACGAGGCCACGGCCGGAAACCTTGAGCGCACCGTCCTTCCGGGAGCCGCCGACGAATTCGGGCTGAAGCGGTGGATGGCGCGCGGCTACGAGACGGACCCCGAAGCGCTCGGCGACACGGGGTCGTGGACTCAGCTCAACGAGCGTGATCTCGTCGACGTGGAAGAGCCGGTTCTGCCTGCCGGATACCGGTTCCGCACGGCGGGCGAAGCCGGGCCGGAGGCCGCGCTTCAGGCCCATGTGGACGCTTGGGCTCCGGTGGCGTACACGGCCGAGAGTTACGAGGGTGTCCGGCAGACGGCCGCGTATCGCGCTGACCTTCACCTTCTCGTCGAGGCACCCGACGGGACCATGGCGTGCTCGACGATCATGTGGCTCGACGAGGTCAACAAGACCGCCGAGTTCGAGCCGGTCGGGACGCATCCGGGGTACCGGCGACTGGGACTGGGGAGGGCGATGCTGCTGCAGGGGATGCGGCTGGCGCGCGACGCAGGCGCCACCCACATGACGGTCGCCTGTCTTGGTGCTCCGGGGCATCCGAACGCGCGCGGGCTGTACTACGGCGTGGGGTTCCGGGAGCTGTCGCGCGACGCACCGCTCATCAAGTTCCCGCCTGCTGGATAGCCTTGACCGCGCATTGAAACCGGCTCACCATGGTCGCGTGCCAGCCGTCAAGGAATTCTCGCTGCTCCGGTGGCTCGACCGTGCCCGTGGCCGGTCGGCAGGCGAGGGTGTCACGGCTCTGCTCCTGCGCCGCGGACGGCTCGGCTCCCCGCCCGCGTAACCCGCCTTCGCCCGGCGGCCACCCCGATGACGGTGGCCAGTTTCGCGACCACTCGGGAGCCGACCATGTCCGTAGAACTTCCTGCCCGCCTCCGGCCCGCGACCGTGCCGTCGGACGGCATCCTCGAAGGCCCGCGCGTGTTGCGGCGCCTGCCCGACGGCGTCGAGGAGCGGCCCTACGAGCTGTTCGCGCTGCGTCCGCTCAGCCGGGTGATCGGCGCCGAGATCGGCGGCGTCAACCTCGCCGAACCACTCACCCCGGCCCTGCGCGACGAGCTCAACCGCGCGCTGCTCGAGTGGAAGGTGCTGTTCTTCCGCGACCAGGACATCACTTCGGCGCAGCAGCGGGCGTTCGCCGCGCACTGGGGTGAGCTGGAGACGAACCCGTTCATCCCCCAGGGCGACACCGAGCACGTCACCCGGTTCGCGCGGTCGGCGAGCATGCCCGCGTTCGAGAACATCTGGCACGTCGACGTCACGTTCCGCCCGAATCCCGCGCTCGGCTCGGTGCTCCGGCTGATCGAGGTCCCGCCCATCGGCGGCGACACGATGTGGGCCGACATGGCCGCCGCCTACGACAACCTGCCCGAAGACATCCGTGATCGGATCGACGGGCTGACCGCCGTGCACGACTTCATCCCCGGGTTCGCCCGCTTCTCCGACCCCGATTTCCTGGCACGCCACCAGGAAGCCTTCCCGCCGGTCGAACATCCCGTGGTCCGCGTCCACCCGGAAACCGGGCGCCGCACGCTCTTCGTCAACCAGGCCTTCACGACCCACATCGTCGGCCTCGCCCCCGACGAGAGCGAGCGGCTGCTGCGCTTCCTGTTCAGCCGCGCGCACATCCCGGAGTTCCAGGTGCGGTTCGGCTGGCGGCCGGGCTCGGTCGCCTTCTGGGACAACCGCGCCACCCAGCACTACGCCGTCAACGACTACCACCCGCACGCCAGGGTGGCCGAGCGCGTGGCGATCGCGGGCGACCGGCCGTTCGGTGAGCACCACGGCCGCGCCGACGAGACCAGGGCCAAGCCACGAGGGCTCGACGCCCTCAGGGCCGGGCTCGGCACAGCCGGCTGAAGGACACGCCAGCGCCAGCAGCAGGCGCCTGGCTCGTGAGCGTTGGTAACGCCCCCGATCGGCTGGGGTGTGTGGGTTTAGGGGCGTTGGACGACCCAAAACCCACACATCAAGGCCCAGCGGGGTGACTGTGGAGGATTCGCGTCGTCCAACGCCGCAAATCCTCCACAGTCACACTTTCGTGGCAAGGGTGGCGTGCTCTGGGCTGGCTTGGTGCGGGCCTCCCTCACCAAGTTCGGTGTGGTGAAGGGAGCCTTCACCACGCTCCGCGTGGTGAACCAGGCACGCCGTGATCATCGTCGGCCGCGACCGGCAACCGATCATCAGCCCGTATACACGGCTTCCTTGCCGTACAACTCCTTCGTGAAGCTGGAGAGGTACGTGTGGGAGTCGGAACCACCGAGGTTGTAGGTCAGGTACACGCCATAACCTTCGCTCACGGTTCGCCGAGCGAAGCTGGCGGCCGTGCTGGTCGACGTCGCGCCGATCTGCACCGCCGCCGGTGACAGCCGCGACTTCGGGAGCGCGATACCCGGCACACTCCAGGTGCCGTAGTACGGGTTCCACGCGTAGCTGAACTTCGACGTGATGTCGACGCCGCCGTAGGACAGCCGCGACGCCGCCGGGCCGATGTTGTACAGCGAGATCAGCTTGGTGGGCATCGCCGCGCGCAACGCGGAGACGAGGTGGACGAACGAGCTGGCGTTCGGCTGGCCGGTGCCGTTCTTGCCGTACTCGGAGTATTCGTCGTCGAAGTCGATGCCGTCGAGCCCGTACTTGGTCACCGCGTCGGACAGCTGCTTCGCGAACGCCTCGGCCGACGCCTTGGTCGGGAAGTTCGCGAAGCCGGCGCCCTGATGGTTGCCCAGAACCGACAGCATGACCTTGATTCCCTTGGCCTGCAACGGCCGGACCTGGGTCGCCACGTTGTCGAGCACGCGCTGCACGTTCGGGTTGAAGGACAGATACGCCGACTTCGTGGTGGTGTTGTAGTTGATGTTGGCGGCGAAGATCACGCCGATGTCGAACACGTTCCCGCCGCCTTGGAGCGCGTACTTGCCGACGTTCAGCATGCTGTTGCTGTTGACCTCGATGTAGGCCACGGAGATCGGCCCTGTCTTCGGGAGCCGCGGTGCGGCCGTTCCGGTGCTCGTCGTCATACCCGCGAGGAGGGCCACGCCCGCCAGCAGCGCGGTGATCCGGCCAAGTTTGGACACCGTTGATCAACTCCCGTCGATTGGGTGAACTCGAGCCTATGTATGTTCTTTTCTCCCAACGTGTCAAGGATTGTGATCGATTGACCTCGGTTGGCCTACGCGGTTCGTCTGGCTCCGTCACGCAGTGCGGTCCGAAGCCCGCATTCCACTGTTGACACCGCGCCGTCCTCGTCACGCAGGAACCGTGCGAACGGCCTGCGCGTGTCACCCGCCCTGGCCACCACGTCCTCGGCTATGAAGACGACCTCGACGGCGGGCGGGGTCTCGATATCGGCGCCGATCGACACCATCCGCGCCCACAACTTGCCGTCCCGCACGGTGAACTCGAACCCCAGCTCACCCGTCGGGAACAGCCCGGCGTACTGCTCCAGCCCGGCAGCCGTCACCGGCTCGGCCTCGGCCGCTGTCAAGCCCACCACGTTCTCCAGGCACCAGTCGACCACCTTCTGGCCCAGTGCCCCGCCGCCGACGCCATTGGTCAGCACGGTGACCGCGAAGTTCTCGGCCGGCACGGTGACGAACTGGGACAGCTGCAGGTTGCTGACGTTGCCGCCGTGCTGGACGAGGTCGGCGCCGCCGTAGCGGGTGAGCAGCCAGCTCAGCGCGACCTGTTCGATCGGGCACGCGGCCGTGCGCTGAGGAGTCCGCCACAGCGCCCTGGTCGCGTCGCTGAGCGGCGATTTATCATGCCCGGTCAGCAAAAACCTCGCCCATCGCAGCTGATCGGCCGCCGTCGACCACAGCCCCCCGCCGGGTCCCACCGACCGCGTCAGGCCCACGTCGTGCTCCACTTCGGACTTCCCGTCGCGCAGGACGTGCCCGACCGCGTGCGGCCGGGTCAGCACATCCCACGGCAGGTACCACGAATCGGTCATGTCCAGCGGCTCCAGCAGCCGCTCACGCACCAGATCCTCGAACACGAGCCCCGAAACGACCTCGGCCACCCGGCCGGCCAGCAGGAAACCCGAGTTGCTGTAAGAGAAAACCTCGCCGACCCCGAACACCTGCGACAGCTCGTCAAAGCGCGCGGTGGCGGCCGCGAGCGCGTCCGAGCCCCAGCCGGTGTCGATGTCCACGTCACCGAGGAACCCGGCCGAGTGGGTCAGCAGATGCCGCATGGTGATGGTGTCCCGCGCGACGGGATCGGCCAGCCGCAGGTCGGGCAGGTACTTCACGACCGGCTCGTCGAGATCCAGCAGCCCGTCCTCGACCAGCGCCAGCACCGCGGCGGCGGTGAACGTCTTGCTCGTCGAACCGATCATGAACAGCGTGCCCGCCTCCACCGGGTGCCCGGTGTCCACACTGGACACCCCGGTGGTCAGCACGGACTCTTCGCCGTTGTGCAGGATGCCGACCGAGGCACCCGGCACGCCGGTTTCACGCGCCCACTCGTCGAGCAATGGCTGCAGTTCCCGATTCATCCTCGTCCCTCTTCCGGCATCGCGGTGCGGTTCCCATCACCGTGGCACCGCGACGCGCCCGCCGGTTCGTCCTCCCGTACGGACACTCCGCCCCGCTTTCGTCGGCCAGGACCAAGCGCGTCTCCGGGTCGGACTCGGGGTCTTCCCCGATGCCGGGCGCCACGACCGGCGACAAGATGATCAGGGGGAATCACCGGATCTCAATGGGGGCTCAGTCAGTGAAGAAGACCATGCTCATGGGCGCGGCGGTGAGCCTCGTGCTCGCCACCTCGGCCATACCCGCGCTGGCGAGCGAGCGCGAGCTGAACACCGCCGCGCTGGACAAGGCCGTCCTGATCAAGGACGGCGAGAACGCGGCGGGCCAGCTCGCGCTGGTCGCGTCGCCGAACGACAAGTGGCAGGGCGCCGACGGGGACAAGGTCACCGGCCGTCCGGTAGCCGCCGACGCGCATTTCCGGATCGGCAGTGTCTCGAAGGTCTTCGAGGCCGTCGTCGTGCTGCAGCTGGCCGCCGAGCACCGGATCGACCTCGGCGAACCGGTCCAGACCTCTCTGCCTGGTGTACTGCCGGACACATTCGCGCCGATCACCGTGCGCCAGCTGCTCAACCACACCAGCGGTCTCCCGAGCGTCGACGAGGGCGCGCCGGACGCGTCCGCCGACGAGATGATCCGCGGCCGGTTCGGGTATCACAGCTTCGAGCAGATCGTCCAGACCACGCTGCGCCCGAAGAACCGGCCGGCGCCCGGACCGCATTTCGCGCCGGGGACCAAGCAGGAGTACAACTCTTTCGGCTATCGCGTCGCCGGTCTGCTCATCGAGCGGGTCACCGGGCACTCGTTCGCCGAGGAGGTGCGCACCCGCATCGCCAAGCCGCTCGGCCTCACCGGGACGTCGGTGCCAGGGCCCAATCCTTTCCTGCCGAGGCCGTATCTGCACGGCTACCTCACCGACAACGCGGGCAAAGTCATCGATGTCAGCGTGGCCAACGGTGACGCGTCGTCGATGATCTCCACACCGTCCGATCTGGACAAGATGATGGTCGCGCTCTTCCGAGGCGACCTGCTCCCACCGGACCAGCAGGCCGAGTTGTTCGCATTGCCCCGCGACGCGAACGGCGCTTTGCTCTGCGTTCCCCAGGCGGGGACGCAATGTCTTTCTTCCGGATTGGCGACCGCGCTGCTGCCGGACGGCAGCCTCATGTGGGGCAAGACCGGCCACGACCTCGGCTACGCGTCCGGTGTCTTCGCCACCCCGGACCTGCGGCGACGCGCGGTCTATACCACCGCGCTCCTCGCGCTGGACGACGGCAAAGCACCCGCGCTCGCCGCACGGCTGGGCGTCGCGGCGTTCACTCCGCCGGCCGCCGGATGACTTCCGTCGCTTGGCCAGGCCGCGAGTCGGATCTAACGTAGACGGATGGAGCTGGAGCTGCGCCATCTGCGGATCGTGTGCGCGATCGCCGAGCTGGGAAGCATCACCAAGGCCGCGAACACGCTCGGGATGGCGCAGCCCGCGCTGACGGCCCAGCTCAAGCGTATCGAGCGCACCCTCGGCGGCGCGGTGTTCCTGCGCGACCACGCGGGCACCCGCCCGACCGCGCTCGGCAAGCTGGTGCTCGACCGGGCAAGGATGCTGCTGCCCGCCGTTTCCGCGCTGCACGACGAGGCAGCGCGGCTCGCCCAGCACATCCACTCCGGCGAGCCGCTGACGTTACGGCTCGGCTCGACGTCCGGGCCGATGCTCGGCGGCCTCGTGCAGCGCCTGGGCACCCTGCATCCGGACACCCACGTCGCCCCGCACGCGTCGTGGTCGGCCAACGAACTCGCGGCCAAGATTTCCGACGGAAGTCTGGACTTCGCGTTCATCGGGGTCTGCGGCGACGCCCCGCCGCCGCCCGAGCCGGGCGTGCGCTGGCAGACGCTCGCGACCGATCCGGTGTTCGTGCTGCTGTCCACCCGGCATCCGCTCGCGCGCGACGAAGCCGTCGACCTCGCCGCGCTCGCGGACGAACGCTGGTGCGCCACTCCCGGCGACGGGTGCTTCGCCGACTGCTTCGTGTCCGCCTGCGCGAAAGCCGGTTTCACGCCACGCAATCTGTACGAGACCGACGTCCTGGCCTGCGTGGACATGGTCGAGTCCGGCCACGCGGTCGTGTTGTGCCAGCCCACCTTCCGCGAGTTCCCCGGGGTCGTCGCGGTGCCGATCGCGGGAACTCCGTTGAGCTGGCGGCATCTCATCGGCTGGTCGCATCGCGGCGAGATGGGCCTGTTCGCCGCCGAGATGATCGCGCTTTCGCGCGCGGTGTACCGCGAACTCGCCGAGCACCGCCCGAGCTACGCGCGCTTCCTCGAAGCCAACCCGGAATGGGGGGTGAGCTACGCGGACTCGGCGGTATGACCCAAATGGTATGTACCACTTGGGTGAGCCGCCTCGTACGGTCGGGGACCGAGATCCACCTCCCCCGCCGCCCGAGGAAGTGCTCGAACAATGAAACGGAAAATCGTAGCGGCCGCCGCGGCGGCCATCACCGGAGCCGGTCTGGTCACGGCACTGGCGCTCACGCCGAGCGCGAACGCCGGCGCGCAGTCGGAAATCCTGGCCGCCATGTCGCGCGACCTGAATCTCACCCCGCAGCAGGCACAGGCCCGCCTCGCCGCCGAACAGCGGGCCGCGAGCACCGACAGCGCGTTGAGGAGCCGGCTGGGCTCCGCATACGGCGGCTCGTGGCTTGATTCCACGGGCACCACGCTGACCGTGGCCGTCGCGGATCCCGCACAGGAAGCCACAGTGCGCGCGGCGGGTGCCGCCGTGCGGCCCGTCGCCGTCGGGGCCGCCCAGCTCGACTCCGCGAAAGCCTTACTGGACGCCAAATCCGCCGACGCCCCGCAGTCGGTGCCCGGCTGGTACGTCGATGTCGCCACCAACAAGGTCGTCGTCTCCGCCAACCCCGGCGGCGAATCCGCGGCGAAGGCTTGGGCGGTGAACTCGGGTGTGCGCGCCGACCTGGTGCGCGTCGAGACCAGCGCCGAGAACCCGGTGCCGTTGATCGACATCATCGGCGGCAACGCCTACACCTTCGGCTCCGGCCGCTGTTCCATCGGCTTCTCGGTCGAAGGCGGCTTCGTGACCGCAGGGCACTGCGGCACCGCGGGCACCCGCACCTCGAACCCGAGCGGCACGGTCGCGGCGTCGGTGTTCCCCGGCAACGACTACGCGTGGGTCCGCGCCGACGCCGGCAACACCCCGCGCGGGCTGGTCAACCGCTACCCGGGCACCGTGCCGGTCGCCGGTTCGCAGGAAGCCCCGGTCGGCGCCTCGGTGTGCCGCTCCGGGTCCACCACCGGCTGGCATTGCGGCACCATCCAGCAGAAGAACGCGTCTGTCACCTATCCGCAGGGCACCGTCACCGGCCTGACCAGGACGAACGCGTGCGCCGAGCCGGGCGACTCCGGCGGCTCGTGGCTCTCCGGTGACCAGGCGCAGGGCGTCACCTCCGGTGGCTCCGGCAACTGCACCTCCGGCGGCACGTTCTACTTCCAGCCCGTGTCGGTCATCCTGAGCAGGTACAGCCTGCGCCTGGTGACCTCCGGCTCGAACCCGCCGAGCAGCACGACCACCACGCCGACCAGCCAGACCACGACGACCCAGAACCCGCCCAGCGGCACCTGGGCGCCGAACACGTACTACGGCTCGGGCGCGACCGTCACCTACGACGGTGGCTCGTACCGGGTGCTCCAGCCGCACACTTCACAGATCGGCTGGGAACCGCCCAACACCCCCGCGCTCTGGGCGCGTATCTAGGGAGGCACCGCTCCCGGCGACCTGCTATCGCCGGGAGCGGTTTCCCCGACGGGGCTAGGCCGCGTGCCAGTCCGGGTGCCCGGGCATCGGCGGCAGCGTTCCCTTGGCATAGAGCCAACTCCGCAGGAACGGCACCAGATCCTGACCCGCGATCCGTGAAGCGGTCGCGATGAACTGCTCGGTACCGCCGACGCCGTCGTGGTTCTCGCTCACCCACGCCCGCTCGATCCGTTCGAACGTCGTGTCGCCGACCTGCTGCCGCAACGCGTACAGCGTCAGCGCGCCACCCGCGTACACCCCCTCCGCGAACGGCTTGCTGTCGGAGCCGCCGAAACTCGCCGCGTCGGGCGCGGCGACCGGCCCGTTCGCGCCGAGCCATTTCCGGTGCACCTCATAGGCGTGGCGCGCGTTTTGCTCGATCGTGTTGCGGCCGTGCGCGTCGTTCCACATCCACTCGTAGAACCTGGCGTGCCCCTCGCTCAGCCACAGATCGGACCACCGGGCCACCGCGACCGAGTCACCGAACCACTCGTGCGCGATCTCGTGCGCCACCACGCCGTCGAACCCGTTGTTCACGAAGGTCTCCGGGGTGAGTTCGCCGGCGCTGAGCCAAGTGAGTCCCTGGGTTTCCAGCGCGCCGCCACTCGGTGTCGCGTACACGCCCGCGACCGAACCGGGAAAACGGCCCAGCCGCCGGGAAAGGAACTCGATCGCCGCCGGGAAGGTCTTGTCCAGCTGGGGAAGAACCGCGTCGGCCATGTCGGTCGGCACCGCGTAGCGCAGGTCGATCCCGTCCGGCCCGCGCCGGTGGACGACGGTGAACGGGCCGACGCCGACCTGCAGCAGCTGGGTGGCCAGCGGCCGGGGTTCGTCGAACACCCGCGTGGTGCGCGCACCGGACACCGAGGTCGACACGAGCCGCCCGTTCGCGACCGAGTTCGCCGAGCCCGTGGTGGTGATCGACACCGTGGTCGGCGCCTTCGCGGACGGATGGTCGTCCACCGCCAGCACGCGGCGCAGGCCGACGGGCTGGGCGTGCAGCTGGACGTGGTTCCCGGCACGCCACATGCCGTTGAGGAGGTCATCGGACCCGGCAGGCGGGTTCTTTTCCAAGTCAGGCGCGGTGTTGAAGACCGTGACGGTCACGGTGAACCTGGCGCCGTCACGGATCGGCCGTCGCGGCGTGATGACCAGTTCACCGTCCGAAGTGGACTGCCAGGTCGCCGGTTTCCCGTCCACCTTGACCTCGCGCACCTGCGGGCCGAGCAGGTCGAGATCGAAGCGGGACAACGATTGCGTGGCGCGCAGGTTCAGCTGCGAGGTCGCGGTGTACGACTCGAGACCGTCGGCGAAATCGAACGACAGCCGCTGCCGTTCGACCCGGTAGCCGCCGTTGCCCGCCGTCGGCCACAACGCGTCGCCGACTCCCGGTGCGCCAGGAGCAGGCGACGCGAACGCCGGTGGCCCGGTGAGCAGTAGGGCCGCCACGATGGCGGCAGCACCCAGGGCCTGTGGTTTTCTTTTCATGCCACGAGCCTGTCGGCGCCCCCGCCACCGGGGATCGGCCGATCGGCCGGGTCAGCCCGCCTTTCGGCCGTCGATCGACTCGCGCAGGATGTCGGCGTGCCCCGCGTGCTGCGCGGTTTCGGCGATCACGTGCAGCAGCACCCGGCGGACGCTGTAGGTCGAGCCTGGCTCGTGCCACGGCGCCTCCGGCAGCGGCTGCGTCGCCGACAAGTCGACAGTCGCGATGATCTCCTCGCTGCGGGCGGCGACCTTCTCGTAGCGCGCGAGGATCCCGGCGAGGGTGTCACCGGGCTGCATCTGGAACTCGGCCTGGTGGTCGATCGCCCACTGCGGGAACTCGCGCGCGGTGCCCGCCGCGAACTCGGCCCAGGTGACGCCTTCGGGCAGGTCGTAGTTCATCGCCGACGGGCCTTCGACGACGAACCGCAGCCACACCTCTTCCATGGACGCGACGTGCTTGACGAGTCCGCCGAGGCACAGCTCGCTGGCCGTCGGACGCTCGCCGAGCTGGTCATCACTGAGGTCCTGGACGGTCTTGGTCAACGCGGCCCGCGCGGTCGCGAGTTCGGCGAGGAGGTCGGCTCGTTCGTTCTGTGTCATGAGATGACCTTCGCAGAGGAAGAGGACAGGATGTGTCCTCTTCTCATGGCAGGATCGAATTCATGCCGAAAACTTCCGCGCGGCTGCTCTCACTGCTCTCGCTCCTGCAGGCACGCCGTGACTGGCCGGGCGCGCTGCTGGCCGAGCGGCTCGAGATCAGCCAGCGCACCGTGCGCCGCGATGTCGACCGCCTGCGCGAACTCGGCTATCCGATCCAGGCCATCAAGGGCCCTGACGGCGGCTATCGCCTGGACGCGGGCACGGAACTGCCACCGCTGCTGTTCGACGACGACCAGGCGGTCGCGGTGGCCGTCGCGCTCCAGATCGCCACCACCGCGGGCGCCGGGATCGAGGAGGCGGCGGCACGGGCGTTGACCACCATCCGGCAGGTCATGCCCGCCCGGCTGCGCCATCGCATCGACACCCTCCAGGTGACCGCGATCGCCCCGCCGCTCCAAGCCGACAGCGCCGTGCTCATGACGCTGTCCGCCGCCGTCCACGCCTGCGAGGTGCTGCGCTTCGACTACGACGGCCGCGACGATCTCCCGGTGCGCCGGGTGCAGCCCCACCACCTGGTCACCAGGGCGGGCAGGTGGTACCTCGTCGCATGGGACCTGGATCGCGACGACTGGCGTACGTTCCGCGCCGACAAGATCACGCCGCGCACGCCCACCGGCCCGCGCTTCACCCCACGCGACCTCGAGGACGTGGCGGCGTTCGTGACCAGCCGTTTCCAGGGCTCCGACACGGGCTGGGCCTGCTACGGCGAGGTGATACTCGACCGGCCCGCCGCCGAAACCGCCCGCTACACCCGCGACGGCGTCATCGAGGAACTCGACGATGGCCGCTGCCGCCTGACGCTGGGTTCCTGGTCATGGACGGCGCTGGCGGCGACCCTCGGCCGGTTCGACGCCGGCATCGAAGTCGTCGGCCCTGCCGAGCTGCGTGAAGCCTTCGCGCGGTTGGCCGCTCGTTACGCCCAGGCCGCGTCCGGCTGAGCGTCGCGGAGTTGCTTGCGTGAGCTGATCCCGAGCTTGCCGAAGATCTTGCGCAGGTGCCATTCCACCGTGCGGGGGCTGAGGAACAGCCGCGTGCCGATCTCGGGGTTGGACAAGCCGTCGCGGGCGAGCCTGGCGATCTGCGCCTCCTGCGCGGTGAGCTCGTCGGTCGGCTCCACGGTCCGTTTGCGCGCGGTCTCCCCCGTGGCGGCGAGCTCGCGCCGCGCGCGGTCCGCGAAGGCGTCGAGACCGATCGTGGTCAGCAGCTCATGCGCCTTCCGCAGCTGCTCGCGCGCGTCGACGCGGCGGCCTTCCCGGCGCAGCCACTCGCCGTACAGCAGGTGGCCACGGGCGAGATCGGTGCGCACCGGCGTGCGCACGAGCAGGTCGAGGGATTCGCGATACAGCCGGTCGGTCTCACCTTCGCCGGTCAAAGCCCTGGCCCTGGCTTCGAGGCCCAGCGTCCAGTCCGTCGGGGTCGCCTGCGCGCGTTCACTGATCTGGGCGAGCGCGACGGCCAGCAGTTCCTTGTCGCCGGTCCGGCTCGCGGCCTCGGCCAGCTCCGCGGCGACGAGCGTCTGATGCCCGACGGCGTCGCGCTCGAACGCGCGGCGGGCGGCGTCCCGCGCCTCGTCGTGGTGACCGAGTCCGTTGAAAAGCACCGCTCTCGCGTAGTCCCCGAAGGTCACCACCCGGCCTTGACCTCGCGTGGTGGCTTGCCGTGCGGCGGCCGAAATCAGCTCCGCCGCGTGGTCGTGGCCGCGGAAGGCGGCGAGCAGGATCGCGCTGAACCCGACCGCCTGGCCGCCGGTCATCTCGGCGACCATCCGGTCCTCGTCGATCAACGCCTCCGCCGCCGCGAGGTTCCCGGCCAGCACCTCGTGGTTGGCGAGGAAGTTGAGCGCGAACTGCAGCTGGACGAGAGCGCCGCTCTCCCGCGCGAGCCGGACCTGACGGGTCGCGAACAGGTGCCCCGACTCGAAGTCCAGCACCTCGGTCGCGATGGTCCCGCCCGCCCGGTTGCCCAGCAACCACAGCATCCGGCCGGCGTCTTCGGTGCCGATGTCCAGCGCGCGCACGGCTTCGAGCGCACGGGTCATCAGGGGCGCCGCGGCCGCGTAACCGTCGGAGATCCGGGTGGCGAGCCCGTCGAGCACGAGGTCGACGGCACCCGGCGGCTGCCCGGCCACGGGCGCGGACCGCGCGGCCGCAGCCGCTTCCTCAAGCCCGGTACCGGCCCAGATCGTGGCGCCGAGCGCCTCTAGATAAGCCTCGCGCTCGTCAAGCCGTCCGGCCGCGCGCAGCAGTAATCGCGCCGCGTCACTCCCCCGCCGCTGATCGAACGCGATCTGCCCGCGCAGCCGCTGCACCTCGGCGTCCCGGCGCGCGTCGGGCGGTCCCGCGTCGACGGACACCAGCAACCCGAGCGCGGCTTCGAACACCCCGGCCTCGCGTTTCGCTTTGGCAGCCTCGAGTTCACGCCGCGCGCGCCGCGCGGGCTCCGGCGTGAGCAACGCCGCCTGCTCCAGGAAAGCCGCGGCCGCGACCCGGCCACCGCGTGCCGCCGCGCGCACGGCCGACCGTTCGAGATCGGCCGCGACGTCCTCGTCTGGCGAAACAGTGGCCTGCGCCCGGTGCCAGGCGCGCCGGTCGGGATCGACCTCGGCGTCGGTGACCTCCGCGAGCACGCGGTGCACCTCCTGCCGTTCGGCGGCGGACGCGGACCGGTAGACCGCCGACCGCACCAGCGGATGCCGGAACCGGATCCGCGACCCGAACTCGATCAACCCGGTCTCCTCGGCGGCCGCCGCCGGGTCGGCGCCCAGCCCGAGCAGCCCCGCCGCGCGCCACAGCAGCGTCGCGTCGCCCAGCGGCTCGGCCGCGGCGGTCAGCAACAGGCGGCGCGTGTCGGCGGGCACCGGTTCGAGCTGTTTGAGGAAGCACTGTTCTATCCGCCCCGCCAGCGAATCCGGCTGCTCGAACCCGTCGACGAGCTCCGCCGCCGTCCACGCGCGCGGCAACTCCAGCAGCGCGAGCGGATTGCCATGCGTCTCGGCGACGATCCGGTCGCGGACCCGGCTGTCGAGCGGCCCCTTGATCACCGAATCCAGCAGCGCGCGTGCTTCCGGCTCGCCGAGCCCGCGCACCTCCAGCTGCGGCAAATCCGCGAGGTCGAGCTCGGGATTGGCCTCCCGCAACGCGAACACCAGCGCGATCTGCTCGGCCAGCAACCGCCTGGCCACGAACGCGAGTATCTGCGCGGACATCTGGTCCAGCCACTGCGCGTCGTCGACCAGGCACATCAGCGGCTGGTCGTCCGCCACCTCCGCCAGCAACGTCAACACGGCCAGCCCGACCAGGAACCGGTTCGGCGTGGCCCCGTCGGTCAGCCCGAACGCGGTCCCGAGCGCGGTCCGCTGCGGCCCCGGCAATCCCTCGATCCGGTCCAGGTAAGGCGCGCAGATCTGGTGCAACCCGGAGTACGCGAGCTCCCGCTCGGACTCGACCCCCGTCGCCCGCGCCACCCGGCAGCCCACCGCACGGGCCGCGAGGTAGTCCAGCAGCGCGCTCTTGCCGATGCCCGCCTCGCCCCGCAGCACCAATGCCCGGCCTTCACCCGCGCGCGCACTGGCCAGCAGCCGATCGAGGATCTCCCGCTCGCCGTCCCGCCCGACCAGCTCCGACATGCCGCAACATTAGCGCGGCCCGTGTGTCCCGCACCCTGGCCAGTGAGTCTCACTGGCGCGACGGCACCCCCGGCGGAGCCACTCTTGTCGTACGGCACCGAGCCGCGAAGACAAGAAGGAGAAACACCATGGACATGAAGCTCGAAGCAGTGGTCCTGCCGGTCACCGACGTCGACCGCGCCAAGCACTTCTACAAGGCACTCGGCTGGCGCGAAGACGCCGACTTCCCGCTCGGCGGCGGCAACCGCGTCGTCCAGCTCACCCCGCCGGGCTCCCCCACCTCGATCCACCTCGGCACCGGCATCACCACCGCCGAGCCCGGCTCGACCCAGAACCTCTACCTCGTGGTCGCCGACATCGAGAAGGCCACCGCCGAACTCACCGAGCACGGCGTCACGGTCTCCGACATCTACCACCGCGACGCCACCGGCGCCAACGCCCCTGGCCCCGACCCCGAGCGCCGCAGCTACAACTCCTTCGCCAAGTTCTCCGACCCCGACGGCAACTCCTGGCTCCTCCAGGAGATCACCGAACGCCTCCCCGGCCGCTGACCCACCGGCACCAGAAAGGAACACCGTCATGCCCGTCACCTACACCTCCGCCGCCGACCTGGAGCAAGCCCTCCGCCGGGCGGCTGCCGCCCACGGCGAGCACGAAAAGCAACTCGGCCGCTACGACGAGGCCTGGCCCGTCTGGTACGCCGACCACATGGCCCGCGAACAAGCACCCGCCGCGCCATGACCCTCGCCCAGGATCGCTTCGCCGACAGCCGAAACCAGCACCGGCCTCACGCGGGGGCCGGTACGATCTGGCGGTCCATGGGGGATCTAGGGGGTTCGATGATCGACACGTTGTTCGACGCCAAGTACTTGCACGATCCGCACGCCGTCTACGCCAGGCTGCGTGCCGAGGAGCCGGTGTACCGGACGGCCACGCCGCACGGCGTGCAGATGTGGGTGGTCAGCCGGTACGAGGACGTCCGCGCGGCGATGACCGATCCGCGGCTGAGCAAGGATTTCACCAATAACCCCGGCGTGATCAAGGCGAACACGCTGCCCGGCGGCGACAGCAGCGGCTACGAGGCCACCGTGCCGCACAACATGCTGTTCGTCGACGAGCCCGACCACGGGCGGCTGCGGCGGCTGGTGACGAAGGCGTTCACGGCGAAGCGGGTGACGGCGTTGCGGCCGCGGATCGAGGAGATCAGCGCGGGGCTGCTCGACAAGGTCGGGCCCGAGTTCGACCTGATGCACGACTACGCCGTGCCGTTGCCCGCCATGGTGATCGGCGAGCTGCTCGGGGTTCCCGAGGATCACTGGCCGGAGCTGATCAAGTGGTCCAACACGACCATCGAGGGCGCGGCGCTCGATCCGGAGGAAGTGGTCAAGGCGGTCACGGACTTCACCGGCTACCTGGCGCAGCTGTGCGAGGAGCGGCGGGCGGAGCCGAAGGACGACCTCTTCTCGGCGCTCGTGCAGGTGCAGGACGAGGAGGGGGCGCTCAGCCAGCGTGAGCTCGTCGACACCGCGTTCCTGCTGGTGGTGGCGGGCCACGAGACGACCGTGCACCTCATCTGCAACGGGATGCTCGCGCTGCTGCGGCATCCCGATCAGCTCGCCAAGCTGCGGGCTGACGAAAGCCTGCTGCCGGGCGCCATCGAGGAACTCCTGCGGTACGACGGGCCGATCAGCACGTCGACACTGCGGTTCGCCACGGAGCCGGTCGTCATCGGCGACACGGAGATCCCGCAAGGCCAGCTGGTGCTGGTGTCGCTCCTGTCGGCGAACCGGGACGAGGAGCGGTTCGGTGCCCCGGCGCTCGACATCACCAGGCCCGGCGGGCAGCACGTGGCGTTCGGGCACGGGATCCACTACTGCCTGGGCGCGCCGCTGGCCAGGGCCGAGGGCGTGATCGCGTTCCGGCACCTGCTCGAGCGCTTCCCCGCGCTCGAACTGGCCGTGCCGGAACGCGAACTCGCCTGGCGGCCGGGCTTGCTGATGCACGGCCTGACCGGACTGCCCGTCCGCGCCTGAGTCAGCGCAGCGGCTCGAGCGCCTTCGCGAGCGGCTCGAGCACGGCCGGGGTGTGCGGCGGCGGCAGGTAGACGATCGCGAGGTCGAGGCCCACTTCACCGAGGGCCTCGGCTTCCGCGGCGACCTTGGCGTAGTCGCCGTCCGGGTCGAGGCGGACGTGCGACGAGAGCGTGATCTCGCTCGGGTCGCGGCCGATGTCCGCGCAGTGGCGGTGCAGCACCTCACGCTTGTGGGCGAACTCCTCGGGCGTGCCGCCGACGAAGTTCCAGTGCTGGGCGTACTTCGCGGTCGTGCGCAGGGTGCGCTTCTCGCCGCTGCCGCCGATGCAGATCGGCGGATGCGGACGCTGCACCGCCTTCGGCTCGCACCGGGCGTCGGTCAGCTGGTAGTGCTCGCCCTGGAACGTGGTGGTCTCCTGGGTGAGCAGGCCGACCAGTACCTCACAACCCTCCTCGAACCGGTCGCTGCGCGCCTTGATCGAACCGAGCTCCATGCCGTACGCGCCGGACTCCTCCTCGTTCCAGCCTGCGCCGATGCCGATCTCCAGCCTGCCGCCGGAGACGATGTCGAGCGTCGCGGCCATGTTCGCGAGCAGCGCCGGGTGCCGGTAGTGGATCCCGCTGACCAGCGTGCCCAGCCGGAGCCGCTTGGTGGCCTGCGCGAGCGCGGTGAGGGTCACCCAGCCTTCGAGGCACGGCCCGGTCGGATCCGAGAAAATGGGATAAAAGTGGTCGAAGGTCCAGCCCGATTCGAACAACTCGATCTCGTCGGCGGCCTGCCACACGGCGAGCATGTCCGCCCACTCGGTGTTCTGCGGTGAGGTTTTGATCGCGAAACGCATGATCTCGATCCTAAACCTGGAGTTCCTCCAGTGCAGCGAGAATTTGCTCGCGCAGGATGTCACCGTGGCCGGCGTGCCGCGCGAAATCCTCGATCAAAAGCAAATACACGAACCGCAGGCTGACCTCACCCACGATCCAGTGTGACCGGAGGTCGTCGAGCTCGAACTCCGCGGCGATCGCACGGGAACGCGCACTGGCCCGTTCGAACTCGGCGATCACGTCGTCCAGCGTTTCCCCTTCCGTGACAACGAAACTGCCGTCGCCGCCGAGCGCGCGACCGTCGCATTCGGACTCGGCCAGTCCGAGCATGGTGCGCTGGAACCACACGCGCTCGGCGACGGCCGCGTGCTTGACCAGCCCGATCGGTGTGGTCAAAGACGGGACCAGGCGCCGTCGCGCGTCGGCTTCGGACAGGCCGCGCGCGGTGTCGATGACCGCTTTCCTGTTGCGGTCGAGCATGTACTCCAGCAGGAGACGTTCGGGTCCGGTGGTCAGCTTCGGGAACTGGGACAGCAAGGACATCGGTGAACCGGCCTTTCGTGGTAGTCGGGGTACTAGGAACCGCAGGGTCTGGCAGGGCCGCACCGGGCCAAGAAGGCTGAATCGCGTTCAACAGAGGGGATTGGGAAAAATGCGATTCAGAAATCGACTGGCACTGCCGCTGCTGCTGGCCGCGGCGATCGGCGGGCTCGTGGTGCCGCCCGCTCAGGCCCATCCGGCGCAGGACGTGGAGGTCACGGCGCCTTCGCTCTATCCGGAGGGGGTGGCGTGGGATCCGACCAGGCAGACCTATCTGGTGGGCTCCGTCAGATTCGGCACGGTCGCCGTTGTTCAACACGACAAGACCGTCCGCACGCTCGTGAGCGACCCGGCCATGGTATCGACTTTCGGCATCACTGTCGACGCCGCGCGGGGCCGTCTGCTCGTCACCTACGCCGATCTCGGGCTCGGCGAGCGGTCGGGCCCGGCGACCACCAACCGGCAGTCCGGGCTCGGGATCTTCGATCTCCGTACGGGACAACGGATTTCACTCGTCGACCTCGCCGAGGGCGCGGGTGAGCACGCCGCCAACGACGTCGCCGTCGATGCCCGCGGCAACGCCTACGTCACCGACACCGTCGGCGACACCCTGTTCCGGGTCGACCCGCGCGGCCGCATCACCGCACGCGTCACCCACCCCGACTTCGCGGCACCCGGTTTCGGGCTCAACGGCGTCGTGTGGCACCCGGACGGCTTCGTGCTCACCGTCATCTACAGCACGGGCAAGTTGTTCAAAGTGGACATGAACTCCGGGCGGGTCGACGCGGTCACGCTCGATCAGCCGCTGCTCGGCGGCGACGGGCTCGTCCTGCGCCGCGACGGCTCGCTGGTATCGGTCACCAACAACCTCGGCGCCCCCGGCGTGAACGGCGTCCGCGTGCTGACCTCCGGCGACCACTGGCACACGGCGCGGCAGTCACCGGTCACCCCGTGGCCGGGCGGGGCGCCGACCACCGCGGCGGCGAGCCCGTTCGGCACGGCCGTGCTGACCGGGCACCTCGAAGCACTGACCACGGGCGACACCTCGGTCCGCACGTTCACCCTGCGCCGCTTCCGCTGAGGGGATGGGGTCGTGAGTGTTTAGACCGGTTAGAACCCAATGCCGGGTAGTTAAGGGGCGGGCAGGTTGGTCAAGCCCCGCCGCTCGGTGGGTGCCGCAGGGGTGGTTGAACGTTGCGAACGGGGCGT